>DYIG01000004.1:16628-26296 GCA_020723725.1 Thermaerobacter marianensis
TGGTTGTACCGGGTCACACCTACCTCCGCGAGGGCCTTGGCAGCCGCGGGTGTCAGGGTGCCCAGGCAGGCGCAGAGCTGCAGAGAGGTTTCTTCCCGGAGCCTTTCATATATCGCCAGTATTCTCTGGAAGTCCCGGTCCTTTTCCGTAAAACCGATGCCGCTGGTGACGATATCGAAGCGCCGCGCACCGGCCTTTTCCATGGCCTTTGCCTTGGAGATGATCTCTTCGCTGGCCAGGAGCCCGTAAACGGGCGCATCGCTGTTATAGTACGAGGACTGTGCACAGAAGGAGCAGTCCTCGGAACAGTTCCCGGATTTGGCGTTTATGATGCTGCAAAGCTCCACCTGGTCGCCCGCGTAACGGGCACGGATCTCATTGGCATAGGCCAGCAGGTGCTGCACGTCGGGTCCATCAAGGTTAATCAGGTACAATGCCTCGCCGGCATCCACCTGGCCACCGTGCAAAACGCGTTCGCCCAGTTCGTATAGGTGCTTATCCAAGACCAACCCCCCTGAACACATCTATCTTACCAGAACGCGCGGATACTTCACGATTTTGGTTTGTCTGGCGATTAGAAATCTGGGTGGTTTTTTGTCTGATTAATGTTTCACCGGGAGGCGGGAATTGTTCGTGGCACTCAGGAGTGATACTCGTGGAAATAGGCGTCATAGTCGGGTTAATAGTTGCGCTCATTGGAATTCTCGGTGGGAACATTTTGGAGGGCGGGTCCATTGGTTCACTTATAAGCCCATCAGCCATGTTGATCATTTTTGGAGGCACGATTGGCGTAACGATGTTCAACGTGGGGCTGAGCAATTTTTTGCTCATTCCTAAATTAATAGGAGAGGTGCTTAAGAAACCAAAAGATAATTCACACGAAACCGTGGAAGCCCTTCTGAGCTTTGCGCAGAAGGCCCGGAGGGAAGGCCTGCTTGCCCTGGAGGAAGACATACAGGAGATCCAGAACAAGGACCCGTTCATGGCCAAGGGTCTGCAGATGGTGGTTGATGGTTCCGATTCCTCGCTCGTCGAGAACGTCCTGCTTACCGAGGTCGAACTAAAGGAGAAACGGGACATTGCGGGCGCCTCGGTCTTCGAGGCGGCCGGGGGATACGCCCCTACCATGGGGATTATCGGCACCGTGATGGGCCTCATACACGTCTTAGGCAACCTGGAGAACCCTGATGAACTTGGCCCGGCAATCTCGGTCGCCTTTCTGGCAACCTTCTGGGGCATTGCCCTGGCCAATGTCTTCTTCCTGCCCATCGCCGGGAAGCTCAAGGGGAAGGCCCAGGAAGAGGCCGAGATGAAACACCTGGTCATTGAAGGCATCCTTTCCATCCAGAAGGGCGATAACCCGACTGTGGTCCGGGAAAAGCTCAGGGCGTTCCTACCCGCGCAAAAGGCGGCGAAGCCCGCCTCAAGCGCAGCGGCAATGGAGGCCAGTGAGGAACATGCGTAGCCGTCGCGGTGGCGGTGGTGGCGGCGGGCATGGCGGTGGCGGCGGGCATGATGGAGCTGGCGGACTGCGCTGGCTTCTGACCTACGCCGACCTTATAACCCTCTTGATGGTCTTTTTTGTTGTCATGTATTCGATTTCCAAGGTGGATACCAAAAAATACGAGGCCTTGTCTCGCTCGTTAAATTTAAGCCTTTTGGATGGGCAATCGGCCAACTCCATAATCGATGTCTCGGAGGTGGCCGTGGACAAAAGTCGTATGCTTCCCTCGGAAGCCCTTGGCGGCGCCCAGGGCAGCGATGCGCCGGGGCAGTTAAGCCTGAAGCAAATTGAGGTAAAACTGGAGGAGGCCCTTCGCACGGCTGGCCTGCAAGGACGTGTAGCCATGACGCTCGAAGAGCGAGGTCTCGTGGTTAGCTTTTCGGATGCCGTTTTTTTCGATCTGGGGAAAGCTGATCTCAGGCCTGAGTCCCTCGAAGTCCTGAGGCGGGTCGGCGATGTCATTAAACTGGTGCCCAACAAGGTCCTGGTTGAGGGGAATACGGATAACCTGCCAATCAACACCTTCCTCTATCCCACCAACTGGGAACTATCCGCGTCCAGAGCGGTTGTGGTAGCCCGGTTTCTCACCGAAGAGGCCGGTTTGGACCCCAAACGGGTCGGCGCGACAGGGTTTGGTGAGTGGAACCCCAGGTACCCCAATGATACAGAGGAAAACCGTGCCAAGAACCGCAGGGTTGACCTGGTCATCATTCGTTCCGCAGCCGAAAAGACCTCTAAATAGAGTCCGGTTTTGTTCTGGCCAACGTAATATGCCTAGTAGATGCCCTGCCTGTGTTATTATGGGTTACAGTGGTTCCCGGAAGGGGAAGGATGAATTTGCAACCACTTATGGTCCGGGGTGTGATACGCGTATGTGAGTTGGAGGGGTGCACCTTCGAGCTTGAGCGTTCAGACCCGGGAGAGTCCATACAAGACAAGTACGTCTTGATACCCCAGGATGACGCCGTTGCCGGGGAGATTTCAGCCCGGAAGGGCAGGCACGTGGCGGTCAGGGGTTATATTCACAGGGGGCCAAGTATATACATGCGTGGCAACGTCCTCAGAGTAACGGAAGTCCTGGATGCCGAAGAGGGAGAGGAACCAAAGACCGGTGATCGGGCTTGAAGTTCCGGCTCGCCGTTGCCGATGTGGACGGAACCCTGATCGATCACAGCGGGGAAATCCCTTCGGAATTGTTTACAGCGCTTGATGCTTTCCGCCGTGAGGGGGGGCTGTTCACACTGGCCACCGGCCGCCCCATAGACGGTGCGCGCCGATTCGTCAAAGAATTGGACCTGGATCTGCCCTTTATAGTTTTCAACGGCTCCGTCATTTACGACTATTCCAGGGAAGAGGTCTTGAGGGAAGTGTCCTTGCCGTTTGAACTGGCATTGACAGCCCTGCGGCTTTCAGAACACCGCGATGTTGACGTCTTCATGTATAGGGGGCGGGACATCTACGTTTCATCCATAACTGAACCCGTTGAAGGTTACATGGCTAAAGACGGGATCAAATGCCTTCCTGTCGGGAATCTGGCCGATTATCTGCAGAGGGAGCGGTTTAACCCGCCGAAACTCCTGTTTATCGGGGATACCAAGGAATCTGTTCGCATTATGGAGGAGCTTGTTGAACTAGGTTTTCCGGACGTCAACTACGTTCAGTCCGATGCATCATACATCGAGTTGCTGCCGCCGGGGTCATCCAAAGGGGAGGCCCTGGAATGGCTGGCGGCACACCTTGAGATCCCCATGAACAAGGTGCTGTGTATCGGTGATAACCATAATGACCTTCAAATGATCCGCCGGGCTGGTTGTGGAGTTGCCGTCGCCAACGCGCAGACTGTATTGCGTAAGGAAGCCGACTTAATTACGTCATCCCCTTATGGCCACGGTGTTGCCGAGGCCCTTCAACAAGTCCTGCAGGGCAGAATCTGACCCCCACGGGAGCCGTCTTGCGATGTTTGTCCTTTTCTGAAAGGAAATATTGTTCCCGTGTCGAACATGGTAAGTGTTTTAATAAAGGAGGCCACCTCGTGGCGAAGTGGAACGGTACCGTAATGGAACAAGCCAAACAGGATTTTGCCGGAGCGAAACCGGTTATCGATTTCCAGCTCTGCCGGTGGAAGCGCATAGAGGAATCCCTGTTGCAAAAGCTGATGGATTTCAGCCGTGAAGTTGTCTCGGAAAACGCTGCCAGCCATGCCATGAACCAGTTCTGGGGCGAGGAAGGGATGCTTTCAACCGAATTCGATGATGAAGCGAGCTTTGCCCGATTCTTCGATTGGTTCGTCTTTGATTACCGCCGGAGCAATCGATCCAGGCGTATAATTGAGCGTTTTAACGACACGCAGCTACATATTCTCACTGAAGATGAGCGCGTGCTCCTTAGCGACTGGCTTAGCGCCAGGATGGGATTCTACGAGGTTACCAGCGTAAAGCCGGGGATGGAAGTCGTTCTCACGGATGTCTTTACGGGGAATTCCATTCGGGTACCAGAGAAATCTGTTTCCCAGACACTCCATAAATACGACCTGATTTTCACCCGCCCGTTAAAGGTTTTTGGCATCCACAGCTTCTCTGTAGCAGGGCTGGTTATCCCCCGGTCGTGGAAGCAGTACATTGAAAGTGCGGTTCGGTATGAGTTGGCACGTTTCCGCCGTTGGTACCCTGAGGCAGGTTATGACGAGTTGTTCCGCAACAGGGCGTACCGGTTCAACCGGTTGCTGATAAAGATTTTGCTAGAACGGGGGCGCCCCTCTATTCGCACCACCAGCGGCGAGGAATTTATTATGTCTCGGGCTTGGTACGAGGTTATCGACCCGGAGGGAGTGATCGATACCCTGTCCAAGTTGCCGGACCTGAAACTAGAGCGCCATGAACGGGATCAGGATGGAAACCCGGTCAGCGCCACTTGGGCCTGGTTTTACCCGTTGAGCAACGGGGATCTACCCTACGTTGGCTCGCTCATATTAGGGGAGATTCGCCTGCAAAAGGGGTACCTCAGTTTACAGTGTCTGTCTCGCGAGAGGTTGGAGAATGGGAAGCGACTATTGGGGGAATCCATCGCCGATATGGTAAGGCACCGGCTGGACGACTACGCAGCGCCACCCCTTTACGGGCTAATCAAACAGACGCCGGTGGACATCGAAAAGACCGCCCGTTCTCTGTCTCCGGAAGTTGAGGAGGCTATGGGGCGTTTTCTTGCCAGCTATTATCGCCGTTGGATGGATGAACCAGTGGAATCCCTCGGGGGACGGTCCCCGCGCAATGCCTGTGAAAACGATGAGGGGCGTAGACAGGTTATAGAGTTGTTGAAACTTATTGAAAACATGGAAGACAAGAAACGCCGGGCCGGTGAACCCTTCATCGAGGTCAATAGCATCAGAAGAGAACTGGGTTTGCCGGAGGAGGAGTGACCCTTTTGGATGGAAGGGGACATGTTCAGGAACATGTGCCCGCTTTGCCGCGTGATCCTGAAGAGAAATGGCTGCGTGACAAGCAACGGCCCTTACGTCGAGAGGTTCGCTTCCTGGGTGATCTCCTTGGGGAGGTCTTGTTGGAACAAGGGGGCCAGGATCTCCTGGGGGCTGTTGAACGGGTTAGGGTTTTATCAAAAAAGCTACGGCGTGAGTTTACTCCCGATAAGGAAGAAGAGCTGGTTTCCGCGATTAAGGACATGGAGCCTGGTTTGGCCATGCAGGTCGCCAAGGCCTTCACCTTGTATTTTCATTTGGTCAACCTGGCGGAGCAGCACCACCGGGTACGCAGGAAGAGGGAGTATGAGCGTGAACGCCGTCGACCCCAAAGGGGTTCCCTCGAAAGTTTGGTTGCCACGATGGTTGAACGCGGGGTCACGGCTTCTGAGATCAGAAAGTTACTAAATTCCCTTTCCATAGATCTCGTTATGACCGCACATCCGACGGAAGCCACGCGGCGCACCGTGCTGGCTATTCTCCGTGCGATATTTGGTCTTATCGAAAAGAGCGAGAACCCCCTTCTAACCCCAAAGGAACAAGAGGCTATCCGGCAGGAACTGAAGGAGCTCCTTGTGATACTCTGGCATACCAGTGAGGTGCGGGCCACAAAACCCCTACCCATAGACGAGGTTCGTCAGGGGTTGTTTTATTTCGATGAAACCCTATGGGATGTTTTGCCCCAAGTACATATCGACCTCGGGCAGATACTGGCCAGGCGCTACCCGTCCTTATCTGACGCGCCTGAGGGGGGAAGGGTTGTCCCCTGTTTCCTGAGGTTCCGCAGCTGGGTTGGAGGCGACCGGGATGGCAACCCTAACGTCACCGCTGACGTGACTCGAGATGCCCTTCGCTACTATCGTGACTTAGCGGTGCGTAAGTACATTCAGTCGGTACGCAGGCTTATGGCGCGTTGCGGGCAGTCCACCAAACTCGTCGGTGTTACCAGCGAGCTGCTTGAGTCCATTGAAAGGGATGAGGCTGCGCTTCCCGAACGCCCTCGGGATTTCGTCCGCTGGGATCAGACGGAACCGTATCGCCGCAAACTGGCCCTAATGTGGTGGCGGCTGGAGCAATTGCGCCAACATAACCTCGAGCCGAAGGATTGGGGAAGACCCGATCCTGAGCTTGGGGGGAGGTACCGGAGTTCGGATGAGTTCCTGGCAGACCTGAGGGTAATCGAAAGGAGCCTTATTCGGCACAAGGGTTTGGACCTGGTGCGGGGTTCACTGGGCAGGTTGATCTGGCAGGTGGAGATCTTCGGTTTCCACCTGGCTTCACTGGAGATACGCCAACACAGCCGGGTTCACGAACGCGTAGTTGAGGAGGCCCTCCAAGCCGCTGCCATCCAGAAAGGCTATTCTTCACTGGCGGAGAAGGAGAAGTCCCGCCTCTTGACCCGGCTCATTCTTGACCCCCGGCCTGTATTCCGGGAAGGGTTGCCCTACTCCGAAGAGACCAGGGAGCTAATAAACGTCTTTAATCTAATTAGCCAGGCTCGGCAGGAGATCGGTCCGCAGGCCGTCGACACTTATATTATCAGCATGGCGCATCAGACCAGTGACATCCTTGAGGTGCTCCTCCTGTGCAAGGAATTTGGTCTATTGGGGCAAATAGCCGTGGTGCCCATTCTGGAAACCATAGACGACCTCAAGCGCTCCGTAAGCTTCCTGGGAGAAGTCCTTGACAACCCGGCTTTCCGGTCTCACCTCGCCGAGCTGGGTGGGTGTTTTGACGTAATGCTCGGCTACTCGGATAGTAACAAGGACGGAGGGTATCTTCCAGCCAACTGGGAACTATACCTGGCTCAGAAGAGGCTCCTGGAGCTGTGTCGATCCAAGGGAGTGCGGATAAAATTCTTTCACGGCCGCGGTGGCGCCCTGGGTCGTGGGGGTGGTCCCACCAGCCGTGCCATACTCGCACTCCCCCCGGGTTCAACCGGGGCTGGGATTAAGATAACGGAGCAGGGAGAGGTTCTTTCTGACCGCTACCTGATACCAGGAATAGCCTATCGGAGTATTGAACAGGTGGTTTGGGCAACGGTGATTCGTTCCCTGCCCCCGCTCCCGGCAAGTGAAACCGACTACTCCAAATACGAAGAGGTTATGGACGAGTTGGCCCAGGACGCGCTCGAATCCTACAGGCGTTTCATGTTGGCGGAGCCCGAAAACGGCGGCGGCGGGCTCGCGTACTTCTTCGAGGCCACGCCCATAAGGTACTTCGGCAAACTCAACATCGGTTCCCGGCCTGTTTCCCGCAAAGGGCTCGCCTCCGGGCAGACAGGTGGCAACGCCAGCGAACGCGAGCAGCTGACGGCCGAATTCGAGAACCTGAGGGCCATCCCCTGGGTATTTGCCTGGACACAGAGCCGACACCTTGTACCAGCCTGGTTTGGGGTCGGCAGCGCTCTGCAGAACTTCATTTCCAGGGACCCTGGGAACCTGGCCCTTCTCAAAGAGATGTACCAGAAATGGCCGTTCTTCCAGGCGATGCTGGACAACCTGCAGATGGCCCTTGCCAAGGCTGACATGCACATCGCGGCCCGTTACGCCTCACTCGTGGAGGATGGCGAATTCGCCCGCACCGTGTTCAATCGTATAACGGCGGAACACGCTCTTTCATGCCAGACAGTGCTCGATGTCAGCGGCAACAAGGCGCTGTTGGAACGGGAACCCGCGTTGCAGCAGTCGATAAGCTTGCGTAACCCCTACGTTGACCCGCTTAGTTACCTGCAGGTGCATTTCATGAAGCTAGCGAATGCGGACGAACCTGACCCAACTCAGGTATCCCTATTTGAGTACGCCATACTGCTCACCATCAACGGTATTGCCGCCGGGTTGCGCAATACAGGCTGACCAATAACCGCCAAAGGGTTCTCTTAGCCAAAGGGTTGCTTGAAGCAATATATCCCCGAGGTGAAGGCGATACTATTAACGGTGATGTTTTTTGTCAAGGGGATGGGCCTTCGGGCGAAAATTTATTCTATCGTTGGCTGAAAACCCTTCAATAAAAGGGTTTGTGGCACGTCATGGCCTCAAGCTGGGCGCTGCCCGGTTTATTGCGGGGGAGGAAATAAAGGACGCTATCGGGGTCGTAAGGCGGCTCAATGCCAATGGCATTCGGGCCACCATTGATTACCTCGGGGAGGCTGTTAGCAACCCAGAACAGGTTCAGGATGCTGTGAAGACCTATGTTGAGGTGCTCCGCAGGATTGCGGCGGACGGGATAGAGGCTAACGTATCTCTGAAACCCACTCAGATGGGTTTGGATATCTCCTCGTCTCTTTGCCGGGATGCCATCGGGGAGATTGCTGAGGAAGCCGCCCGTTTCAACAATTTTGTCCGTATGGACATGGAAGACTCAAACCATACCCAGGCCACAATAGAAGTCTTCAAGGACCTTCACTCGACTTACGACAATGTCGGCCTGGTGATACAGTCCTACCTTTACCGAAGCCAATCCGACGTGCGTGAGCTGGCGGAGATCGGCGCCAACCTTCGAATCTGCAAGGGCGCCTACAACGAGCCGGAGGAGGTTGCCTTCCCTGCAAAGGAGGATGTTGACGAGAACTTCGTTAAACTGGTGGAGATGAACCTGGCAGCCGGTAACCGAACTGCGGTTGCCACCCACGATGAGGAGATCATCGAACGAGTCATCGCCCTGACACGTGCCAGGGGCATACCCAAAGACCTCTTTGAATTCCAGATGCTCTACGGGATAAGGCGCGATAAGCAGATTTCCCTTGCTGCCGCAGGTTACGGGATGAGGGTATATGTCCCTTTCGGGCGCGAATGGTATCCCTATTTCATGAGACGCCTTGCGGAGAGACCGGCAAACGTTTCCTTCGTTATTCGCAGCCTTGTCCGACATTGAAGGCATGGATGGCACCATCCGAGGAGTGGATGTAGACGGTTCCATCTCTGACAAGTGGAGCAGACCTTGTTTCCACCGGCACGGTGGTTTGCCACAACACCCTGCCGTCCAGCGGGTTAAGCGAGAATAGTTCCCCCTGGGTGGTCACGGAAACGATTTCATTCCCTGCCGGTGCCGGGGCGCCCACAACGTAGTTGAATACCCCATCCAGGTTGTGGAGCCAGACAGGCTTCCCCTCTTCGGGTTCAAGCGCGTGCACGAACCCATTGGCCGAGCCAACGAAGAACTTGCCGTCTTTCGCAGAGATGGCCGGTGTCCAGTTGCCCGTGGGATAGGTCCACTTGACCCTCCCGGATGACTTATCGAGGCCATAAACGAAATCGGTGTAACCGATAAAGGCAAGCGTGTTGCCTTGAACGGCAAGGCTTTTTACGAACCCGTCGGGGGAACGGTGACGCCACCTTAATTTGCCCGTGGCTGCTTCCAGGGCATAGATGCCTGTATAGCCCCCGTCTTCCAATTCAGGTGTGTGAAGGTACCCGCCCCCGGCGAAGACCAGATCACCGTCCACAACGGGTGAGGTGAATCCGAAGTTCTCAGTGACAGTTCTCCAGAGCACGGCCCCGTTAGTCAGCCTGATGGCGTACACTACGGCCTTACCATCGGGGTTGGGGGAGAGTCCCGGTCCCACGTGGCTGGTGGCAACGTAAACCGTGTTTCCCCTGGTGGCCGGCTGGGAGTTCATTTCACCTTGCAGTTTCCGGGACCAAATCACAGCCCCTGTGGTTCCATTCAGTGCGGTGACCGTTCCGCCGCTCG
>DYIG01000004.1:26306-28485 GCA_020723725.1 Thermaerobacter marianensis
GCCACAGCGAGGGACCATGGCCAGAGACGCTCCGGTAACCGTTTTTCCCATAAGGGGTTTCCGTTTTGCAACGAGACTTTCCGAATTAGCCCGTCCTCATGGGGAATAAACAAGCCTTGCCTGTCGGCCACCGGGGTGGCGTCCCCCCGCCCGCCTGTATCCTGTGCCCACAGGTTACAGGGAGCGGCGGCGTTTTCACTCATGGGAAGCTCACGGTTGGCGATTGGCTTGTTTAACCCAACAGCAACGAACAGCGCTGCGCCAAGTACGGTGAAAAGGAAAATGCGACCGAGGGGCCGGTCCCGGGTAACCACCTCCAACCCGTTTCGGGACCGGCCCCGTAAGGCCGAAAACATAGGGCGTTTTACAAGACTCATGAGAGCGGCGGACCCTTGCGGGTCGGTGTCAATGCCGCCAGGATCACTATGGCCAGGAAGACCAGAGCAGGTATTGCCCATTCAGGCGTTGCCGGCGACGATTTAACGTTTGAAGAAGGCGCCGCTTTCGGTTGCTCTGTTTCAGCACTGGCTGTTGTTTCAGCACTGGTTTGCAGCGGGCGCCCGGCCTCAATCACCGGACCGTCACGATTAGACTCGGTGATATCAAAGGGCATGCCGGGTGGCATACGGTTGTTTCGCAGTCTTTCGCGCAGCATGCTATTTGCCCAGTCTCCCGGGGTGAACAGCTTGGCCGGCTTATCCGGTTTAGACACCGAATCACCGCCGGTCATGATACCCTGGTAGCTGGACAGGTCCATTTCGTGTGCTGAGTCCTTGGATATAGCGAAATGGCATTCGCTGCAGGCCTCTGTCCGTGGGGCCCAAACATCCGGTTTTGTAAAGAGCGGCAGGATGTCTTCCTCGAAGGTCGCTTCGTAGGAATTACCGTCCTTGCCTGTGAACTGGAAGGGCTCCTTTTCCGGGGCCCCGGCATCGACCCAGGCGCCAACCAGGTTAACTGCCTCTATCGAGCCGCCACTCTTTGTGGTCACCACAGGGCCGTCACGATTGGATTCCGTAATGTCGAAGGGCATACCCGGGGGCATGCGGTTGTTCCTGAGGCGATTGCGCAGTATGCTGTTATTCCAATTGCCCGGTATTATGATTCTGGCTGGTTTGTCCGGTTTCGACACGGAATCGCCGCCGGTCATGATCCCTTCATAACTGGAGAGGTCCATTTCATGCGCCGAATCCTTGGAGACGGCAAAGTGGCACTTCTTGCATGCCGCTGTCCCTGGGGCCCAAGTATTCGGCTCAGTGAACAAAGGCAGGATGTCTTCCTTGAAGGTTGCCATGTAGGTTTTGCCGTCCTTGCCGGTGAACCGGAAAGGCTCCTTTTCCGGGGCGCCGGCGTCAACCCAGGCCCCTATCAGGTTAACGGCCTCGATCTTGCCTCTGATCTGATCTGCCTCATCGGCGAAGACCCTGGCCGCGCCCAGGACGATAAGGAGCATGGCCATGACCAGAACCCGAACGGTTAAAGCGCCCCTGCTCGGGTTTTTCCTGAACATCTTCTTCTCCTCCTTTAGTTATCCACAAGTTTCTGCCGCTAGCATTATCGACATAATGCATAAATTGTTGAACTAGGGTTTTTAATGGGTCTATTTTGCTATAATGGGTTGTCAAAACAGCCAGGTGGCAGGTGGGGAGCTTGACTTTTCTTAATCGGTTGAAAGGCGAGGTTCTTGTTTGGGACGGAGCCATGGGCACCATGCTTCAGGCAGCAGGGCTGCCTCCCGGGGCCTGCCCCGAGCTTTGGAACCTTGACAGGCCTGATCTCGTAGCCGCCATCCACAGGGCGTACGTGGGGGCCGGCGCCGATATCATTGAGACCAATACCTTTGGGGGGAACAGGATCAAGCTTGCCCACTACCACCTTCAAGACCGCGTTCGTGAGATCAATCGGCAGGCAGCCCGCATAGCGCGCGGGGCTGCCGGCGATAGGGCTTTTGTCGCAGGCTCCCTGGGGCCCACTGGCCTCTTTGTGGAGCCTCTTGGGGAAATGACCTTTGACCAGGCGTACGATATCTTTGCCGAACAGGCCGAGGGGCTTGCCGAGGGCGGCGCCGACCTCATCGTTGTTGAAACGATGGCTGATCTTGGTGAGGCGCGGGCGGCGGTTATGGCGGCTCGAGAGCGAACCGGGCTGCCGGTGGTCGCCCAGATGACATTCACAGACA
>DYIG01000005.1:0-3364 GCA_020723725.1 Thermaerobacter marianensis
ATCTGGAACCATAGTATAACGGCCAGCACGACCGAGAGAACCTTGGCTGCGAGGTCATTTTCCAGGAATTTATCCATCCAACCTACTCCCCGGACCGGCCGAGCGGTTTTAAGTGGATGCCAAGACCGCTTTCCTTGGGAACCAGCAGGGTCCGCAACATTTCCTTCAAGGTCCCCTCGTCGAGGTGCCTTATAAGCTTGCCCGCATTGGCCAGGGAAACCACCCCGGTCTCCTCGGATACAACGACCGCTATGGCATCTGAATGCTCGGTAATACCGATGGCCGCGCGGTGGCGGCTCCCGAACTCAACCCCAAAGTCATGTCCTTCCGCCAGGGGCAGGTAACTGGCAGCGGCAAGGACCCGGTTGCCACGGATGATCACCGCCCCGTCATGCAGGGGGGTATGCGGTGTGAAGATATTGACCAGGAACTCAGCCGAGACCAAACCGTCGACCTTGATTCCCGTTTCCACAATATCGTTCAACCCGGTTTCACGTTCAATGACGATAATAGCCCCAATCTTCTTCCGTGAAAGGGTCATTGCGGCCCGAGTCAACTGATCGACCACCTGATCAACCGTACCTGCCTCCATGGACATCAGAGCGCCCGGAAACAGCCTGCCCCTGCCGACGTGTTCCAACGCCCGCCGCAATTCCGGCTGGAACACGATAGGTACGGCGACCAACAGGGCCAACTGAACCTTCTCCAACAACCAGGAGGCTGTCTCAAGGTGCAGCCAACCGCTGATGGCCGCTGTGGCCATGAGGATAGCAAGGCCCTTGATCAGGTGGACTGCACGCGTGCCCCTAACGAAGAGGATAAGGCGGTAGAAGACGTAGGACACGATTGCTATGTCCGTCAGGGCCAGAACTACCCCCAGAAACCCCGGACGGGCCAGTTCAATGGGCATTACTAGTATTCTCTCCTGACAAGGTAATCAGCAAGCCCGAAGAGCGCCTGCCTTGAAGGACTATCTGGCAGCTTGCGTAGGGCTTCATACGCGAGATTGGTGTATTTCTCGGTCACATGGTATGCATAATCCAGCCCACCGCTGCTCATTACCAGCGAACGCACCTCAGCAACTTCCTTATCGCCCATCGTGCCGGAACTAACCAAACGGGAAATCCTTTTCCCCGCAAGCTTGCTTTTCATAGCATGTATGACCGGGAGGGTTATAACCCCACCCCTAAGGTCACTCCCCACCGGTTTGCCAAGCCTTTCCGGGCTCGAAACCAGGTCCAGGATGTCGTCGATTATCTGGAACCCCATGCCTATCCCGTACCCGAAATCCCGCAGGGCTTGTGCCTGCTCAGGGGGTGCGTCGCTGAGGATACCCCCCAAAAGGCAACACTCGGCGAAGAAGTAGGCTGTCTTTTTGTTTATCCTTTCAAGGTAGCGAGCCTCATCCTGATCCTCGTCAAAGAGTTGTCCCATCTGTTCAATCTCGCCCATGCAAAGGGTGTGCACCACGTCAGCCATGGACTTGACAACCCTGTTGTCACCTGTGGAAGCCAAAACGGAGAACGCCCGTGCAAACAGGTAATCCCCCAGGAGGATAGCGGCCCGCGTGCCCCACTTGGCGTTTATGGTTGGCACACCCCTTCTGACCGTGGCGCTGTCAACCATATCGTCGTGTATAAGCGTAGCCATGTGGATGAGCTCGGCAGCAGCCGCCACAGGAACGAGCCTGTCCATATCCCCGCCACATGCCATACCCGACAGGAATATGAAAGCCGGGCGCAACCTCTTCCCTCCACCCTGAAGGAGGTGCAGGGCCATCGAATCAAGGAACCGATCGCCAGTTTGCACCAGTCCTTTCATCTCCGCTTCCATCTTGGTCAAACAGGGCTGAACCAATTCGAGGAAAGCCAGGCCGTCTTTTCTATTTTCCACCTGCCTTGTCTGCATCCAGGCAATACCCCCAAAAATTCAAGGTTCCACGTAAGGCCTGACATTCCCTGCTTTAACAGTCGGATAAGCTTGCAAAACACCTTGCAAAAGGCACCTTGCCAGGCGATCTGGGTCATGTCTGATAAAGTCGCCGTGACTCACAACGTCTCCCTCTATGAGCGTTACCCCGGTAGCCTCTATCCTCTCCCGATCCACAACCACTGGATACGACCCTTTCTTGGCATACCTTTCGAGCCGTTCCTCTGAAATAAGACCCGTATTCACGCACAGGAATTCTATCAGTCCATCACCCAGGTGTTCCGTTACCGCTTTAAGGTGGTCATAGGCTGTGTATTTGTCGGTTTCGCCAGGCTGTGTCATTATGTTGACTACCATGACAACCCTGGCGGAGGACTCCCTTATGGCGCTGGCTACCCCTTGTATAAGGATGTTCGGGATAATGCTAGTGTATAGGCTCCCTGGTCCCAGAACAATAAGGTCTGCTTCCCGAATGGCATAAAGCACTGCCGGAACAGGCTTACAGTCCGACGGTTTAAGGTAAACCCTCCGAATGGCCTTGCCACTACCGCTAATCGAGGTTTCCCCCGTCACAACGGTTCCGTCCTCTAAGACCGCTTCCAACTGGACATCATCCGCCGTTGAGGGCAGCACCCGACCGTGTACCCGCAACACAGCACTGGCGGCGCGCACCGCGGCCTCGAAATCCCCGAGTATCTCCGTCAGCGCCCCGATGAACAGATTGCCAAAAGAATGCCCGCTCAGGGTTCCCTTGTCGAAACGGTACTGGAAGAGCTTCTCCATGAGCGGTTCCGCACCTGCCAGCGCCACCAGGCAATTGCGAATATCCCCCGGCGGCGGGATTCCCAACTCGCCCCTCAGACGACCAGAGCTTCCTCCGTCATCGGTTACGGTGACAATAGCCGTTATGTCACCGGTATACCGCTTCAACCCGCGAAGGAGTATGGGCAAACCCGTGCCCCCTCCGACCGCCAGCACTTTCTCTATGCGCTCTATGCGCGCAAACCCGTCAACACTCACCGGACGTCATCTCCTGGTCGCCGTTCCTGCCATCCCGGCGTCTGGCGATATCTCGATGCTCTACCACAACCGTATGACGCGCGGCTTTAACACGTTCACTTATATAGTTTGCCAGTACGACGGAACGGTGCTGCCCCCCCGTGCAGCCGATACCGATTGTCAGTTGCACTTTGCCCTCATTGACGTATTGGGGGAGCAGGAACTCCAGGAGTTCCCACAACTTCTCAAGATACTTCACAGCAACCGGCCACTTCATAACATAGTCACGAACCGGCTTGTCATTACCGGTTAGCGGCCGGAGTGAAGGGACATAGTGAGGATTGGGCAGGAAGCGGACATCGAAAACCAGATCGGCGTCGAGGGGTATCCCGTGCTTGAACCCGAAGGACACGATGTGAACCACCATCCTGGCGGC
>DYIG01000005.1:3374-24810 GCA_020723725.1 Thermaerobacter marianensis
GGTTCTTCATCGGCAAATAGATCCACCACCCTGCGCCGGAGCTCTTGTGGAGCCAACACAGTGGTATCCAGTATGTGGTGCGCACGCCCGCGCAACCGTTCGAGGCGATCCTTCTCGGCATGAATCCCCTCGATTATCCGGCCAAACGGGGCAAGGGGGTGTCGGCGCCTGGTCTCCTTGAACCGCCGCACCAAGGCATCCTCGTCGGCTTCCAGATAGAGGATCTCATAAGAGTAACCCTCGCGTTCAAGCTCCTCAAGCGCTTCCTCCGCTGCATCAAGGAAATCACCACCCCGGATATCGACGACCAGGGCAATCTTTTGGAGATTCCCGCCGCTGTTAAGACAAAGCTGGGCGAATTTTGGCATGAGGGCCGGTGGCAGATTATCGACGCAGAAATAACCATGATCCTCCAGGCTGTGCAGAACCTGAGTCTTACCTGCCCCCGAAAGCCCGGTTATAATCACAAATCGCACTTAGCCGCCAAGCCCCCTAAACCGCTTAAACAGAACCTTTCCTGCATAACCTTAATTTTAGCACTTTTGTCGTTCCAACCGCTTGCAGTCGCGCAAGGAGGTACATTGCAAGCTATGAAGATTGTGGCTTTTGCACCATCCGGCTTCACAGTCGGCGACCGCCCCTTGCTCTACCCGGAATGTCTCTGGGAAGGGGAACGTTCCGTCCTCGCCGTCGCCATCCGCCCCGCTTCAGGCCTCCGCAGAGCCACATTGGCCCCGTCCGAAGCCCCCGGCGTCAGACTGGTCTGGCGGGGGGCACCCGCCGAGTCCTGGCTCGACGCAGCGGCTCGCTATATAATTCAGAACCTACCCATACCCGGGAACTGGACTGCCAAAGTCAGCCACCCTGGGCGTGAATCCCTTCTGGCGCTGGCCGGGGCGCTGAACGCCTTGCGCCTGCCGACCCTTTCCCCGCTGCAACTGGCGGAACTGATCTGCAAGGCCGAATACGCGGCATCCTCAAAACCGGTGGACATCGCCGGCTGCGCCGCTGCCCTTATCGGAGGCCTATCGCTCGTTAAAATCAGCCCCACTGCAGGACTTCAGGCATCCTCACCCCAGTTAGGCTCGGACCTGCAAGCACAAAATCCCATGGTTTATGAAGACGGACTCGCTGTTTACATAGCCTGAAAAGAATTAAGCCCGTCAATCAGGGGTATCCTGCACTTGATTGCCAGAAACGTTGCAAGCGGGGGTGATCGGATTGTTGCAGCTTTTACAGGCCCGCACAGTTACCACCACTCCAGCAATGTGGGTATGGGTGGTAATCGCTGCGGCCATAATTGTCGCCGCTGTTTGGCTATGGGCCGCCGGCGGCAACCGGAACCGGGTCCGTACCGGGGAAGAAGAGGGTCGTCGCGACCGTGAGGGCAACCAGAAGGAGTAATCAGGACTTGTGGGGGAGTCGGTGACCGGCTCCCCTCCCATTTCCGCGCTGACTCCTCGCCATCTGGCGTGATAGCAGAAACCCTTCACCGTCTTGTTATGCAAATCCAGCCCCGCACACCGTTCATGCACAACCCGCACAAGAACGCTCTCCTCTCTGCGCTACCGGCGCGGCGGTCTCTTTACGAAGATTCTGCTTCACGTGCTTCCCCGTCCGGGGAGAGACAATTTGATGCAAGGCGCCGAGGAGCGAGGAGTAAGGCGTATTTCACAACACGCCGCAGGGACGAGCGACGATGAAAGCCAACAGATGGACCTTTTTCACCAGGCCTTTAGGTTAACGTTAGTCGATAAGAACACTTTTTCGGGTGTAGTCAAAGGTCGAGCGTGGAAAAAACTCCCGAACTACTTATGGCCCCCGGGGCTGTGGCCTCCGTTGAACCATCTGCACTGCGGGATCTGACGAAAAACCTCCTTGGAGCCAGCATCAATATCGATTATTCGTTATGGTTCGTTACGGTCAGCGCACTGTGGGAGAGCGTGGTAATACTAAAATCGCTGCTTATGAGAACTTGGCGTCCGAATGCAGCAGAAGCCATTTATGTCCTTACCAAACGGGGAATAATCTAATTAAATAGAGGACAAGTTTAGATTCCCTTTTTAGCCAGAATAAGTGTGAGGTAAGGCATGCGCAGAGCGAACGATGACAAGAAGCCTTCGCCGGTAACCTCCTCAATAACCTCTCCGGCCATCCCCACGTTCCCGGCAAGGACCGTCCTTGCGAAACCCTCCTCGTCAAGAAGGCGCTCGAGCACATCCAACTGCCGGTGTGCCTTGAGAATAGCCACGTTTTCAAATAAACGCGCCACTTCTCGGAGGACCTCCTCGCCAGCGGTTGCCGGGACCACCGCCAATTTCTCGTTCCCATCGCCAAGGGAAACGCCCGCAGCGGCAGCGGCGGCGGAGTAGGAGGTGATGCCCGGAACGGTCTCCACAGCCACGCCGGGGTCCATCCCTTTCAGGTACCCCGTCAGGTAGCCACCCGTGCTATATAAAGAGGGATCGCCCAGGGTGACGAAGGCCACATCCCTGCCGACGGATAGTTCCCCGTACACCTGCTGTGCCACTGTGGAATGGGCCTCAGCCATTACCGCTGAGTCACGTACCATGGGAAAGAATAAAGGGAGTAGGCGCTTCCCCTCCGTAAGCGGCCTGCCAGCCTCGCCCGTAAGCCCGTTTATCACGGAAAGCGCGATGCTCTCCCGTTCGGCCCCCGACACCGGATAGGCGATGACCTCAACCGACTGCAGTATGCGCAAGGCCTTGAGGGTTATGAGGGACGGGTCTCCCGGGCCAACACCCACGTTATAGAACCTGCCGGTCAAGACAACTCCCTCCCCGTTTCAAGCCCCGCTGCCCCTCCGTCTGCCTTCCATGCCGTGACAACGTGTATCGGGTTCTTCCCCTCCCAGGCCTGCTTGGCCCCCAAAGGACGCAACCGGGCCACCGCCACCTGCACCGCATCCAATCCGAACCCTTTGCGACGGAAGAATGCCAGGGAATCGGCCAGGGTCTCCACCGTTACGGCCATGACCACCACCCGGCCCCCGGGCCGCAAACGCTTGGTGATGTCGGCCAAGATATCCGTGATATTCCCCCCGCTCCCACCTATGAACACGCGATCCGGGTCGGGCAGCCCTTGAAGTTCTTCCGGGGCGGTCCCCGTAATAACCGTCACATTCCCCGCGCCGAACCTCCGCGCATTCTGACGGCACAAATCCGCCCGTTCCGGATCCCGTTCAATGGCAAAGACGCTGGCCAGGGGCGCCAGCAGAGCGGCTTCGATGGCGATGGACCCCGAACCCGCGCCAACGTCGTATATAACCCCTGCGGGGGCAAGCCGGGCCTTGCTCAGGGCCACCGCCCGGACCTCCTGCCTCGTGACAGGGGCCACCAGGGGCCGCGAGCCAGGCAATACCGCTCCACCTTGCGTACCTGGACCCAGAAAAGCCTCCTCCGGCATGCCTGGTGTTACATAAGGCCACAGGCCGCCACCGTCATTCCCCATCGGCAATAATCACCACCGCGTTTTGGAAACCACTCTGGAGGGCGATTTCCTCGGGTTTGCCCGTAATTACCCTTTCCTCCGCATGAGACAGGCTGTCGGCAACCGTAATCAGCTTGTCTCCCATGCCCAACTCCAGGATCAGGCGGGCTATCGCCTCCGGCGGGAAGCCCTGGTCGGTGAGAACCGCCACCACGGGAGACGTCGAAAGGGCCTCTTTCAGGGCAGCCGCCCTCTCCCCCGGCGCCCGCTCAGGGCGACCGTGGAAACTGATGACCTTGGCGTTGTGCCAGGGCAACAAGGCCCGGGCGAAGGCCAACTGGGCCGAGCTGATGCCAGGTATGGCCCGCAGGCGCTCTCTTGGCAACGAGCGCAAGAGGCGAACCAGCAGGCTGAATAGGCCTGGGTCACCCGACACCACTACAGCAACCCGCTTATCGGGATGGTTGGCGATAAACGCTACAACCTCATCGAGGTCACGCCCGACTTCCTTCTTCTCCCCCCGGAACCCTGTAAACAGGGACAGCAGGCGTCTCCCACCCACCAGGATATCCGCCCCCATGACAAGCCGTCTAGCTATCGGCGTTATGTAATCAGGGCTGCCCGGCCCGGCACCAATCACATACACGGCCCCTGGCTCCCAGGGAACCTCCCCGTTTCCTGCGCCGTCCAACCAAGCGGTGGCAGCCTCTGCAGCCCCTTTCATGGTGACGGGGTACGGGGGTGAACCAAGGCCCAGTTGCCGGTCGATGGTGGCAAAGAACCGGGTGAGGCGGGGCTGACGCAGACCGACTCCAGCAGATCACGGTCCTGCAACACCGTGGCCGGGTCGCCGGTCGCGATTACCCTGCCATCGGCCAGAACGGTTACTTCCCGGGCATAATCGACGGCCGCATCCAGTTCCTGCGTGGCCATTATGACCGTGATGCCGCGATCATTCAATACACGCAGCAAACCGAAGAGGTCCTCGCACCCCTCCGGGTCCAGCCCGGCTGTCGGTTCGTCCAGGAGTATAACCTCCGGGTTCATGGCCAGAACCCCGGCCAGCGCCACCCGGCGTTTCTGCCCGAAACTCAGCCGGTGCACGGGGCGTTCCGCCAGGTGGGCGATCTTCAGGTCATCGAGAATCGTTCGCACACTCTCACTGACCTCCGGTTCGCGGCTCCCAAGGTTCCTCGGGCCGAAAGCCACGTCCTCGAACACCGTCGCCCCAAAGAGCTGGTCGTTGGGGTCCTGGAACATGAGTCCAATCGCCCGGTGTATCTCCCGCTGAGGGTAGGAACCCAGGGGCCTGCCCTTGAAGATCACCGTTCCCTGCTGGGGGGCGAGGAGCCGGTTCAGGTGGTGAAGGAGCGTGGTCTTCCCCGAACCGTTTCGCCCCAGAAGGAGCGTGAACCCGCCCTTGGGGAACTCGCAGCTCGCGCCCTGCAAGGCCATCGCCCCGTCGCCGTACCCGTAGTGGAGGTTGACGGCCTGCAGGATGGCCCCGCTATTAACGTTATCTTCCGCATTCAGCGGGATCACCCCCCGTGCCGACCGGGTCGGAGGCTTGAGCGGCGCCATACCCCCTGGCGACCATGGCCCGATAAATGTTGTCCGAGCGGTCGATGGAACGGGTGATGAGGCTCCCCGCAACAAGTCCAGCCGTGGCAGAGGCTACCCTCCAGGTGCTGAAGGCCAGTCGGCTGCGCGCCGCGGCAATCAGCCGCCGGGCCTCTTCTTTCAAGACGAATGAATACCGGAAGATAAGAAGCAGCAAATCGGTTAGCAGGGACGGCAAACCAAGCCCCCTCATGCCCAGGACCAGACGGTCGATTCCCACCAGAGAAGTGAACGCGGTGAGCAGACCCGCCCCGGCCAGGACCCTGAGGAAGAGCTGGATCCCTGACCAGAGCCCCTCGAGGTATATGGGCAGGCTGATCCCGCCCACCAGCAGCCTGGCGCCCGTCTCGCCCCCGTCCAGGAACAAACGGGAAAGAGACATAACCCCGGCGAACAAGACCAAACTGCCGACCCGCTGACGGAACGCCGCCCACCCCCGGTGCAGGCGAAGCACCATAACGGTACCGGCGAAGAGGACAAGCGGGTACCAAACCCCCGGGAAAGCCGTCAGGGACAAAAGCAGGGCCAGCATCGCCACAATATGTAACCTAATATCCTTATGTAGCCTGGTATCCTTCAAGCGCTCACCGTCGCTCCTCGTTCTTTATGACCGTTGCTCCCTGGGCTCCGCGCCCTCCCTCTCCACGAAGAAACGCCGCCAGTTGTACCCGATGATCGCCCCGGCCACCAAACCCCCGGCGGCGAAAATGAAGAGGGGCAGGTCACCTTGATCGGTGTTCACCAGGGGATCGCGTGGCTGGGCGCCGTACTGCCGGGCTATTCCTTCTATGACCTCATCCGTCCCCTGCCAGCGTTCGGCGGCCTGTACGGGTGACCAGACCGCAATTATCAGCAAGACCCCAATTAGCGTCCTGAGCCCCAATTTCCTCATCGGTCACACCCCATGACCCCGGCCGGGATTCGCAAGCGTCCCAATATATCCGGCCGCGTGCGGGCCACGAATCGGAGGGCGAAACCGGTAAAGATGCCCTCACCAATGGCAAGCGGCAACTGCGTCGGCAGGTAGGCCGCAAAAAAGGTGATGACAGCGGCGCCAAGGGGCTGCCCCCCGTGCAGCGCCAGGCCCAATTGTGCGGATGTCACCAGGTACACCGCCAGGTCCCCGAGCAAACCGGCCGCTACGGCTGAGGAGGCAAACGAAAGGTTAAACCTTCGGAACAGACGGAACACCGCCCACCCAACCAGTGAACCGGTCAACCCCTCCGAAATGATGTTCGCCCCGAGTGTCGTCAGGCCACCGTGGGCAAACAGCAGGGCCTGCAGGAAAAGGGACAGCCCTCCCAACACCGTTGACGCTAACGGACCCACCAATATGGCCGCCAAAGGGGTGCCGCAGGGGTGGGATGATGTCCCGGCGATGGGCACCGGGATGGGCAGGAGTGAAATGATGAATACCGCCGAACCAAGCAGGGCATAAAACGGTTTACGTGAAGGATCGCGCCCTATGTCCCTTCTGATCTGATGGAGTCCCAGACCCGTGGCCACGGCCGCAGGGACGGCCCAACCTACCGCCCACTGTGCCGGAAGCATGCCTTCCGCTATGTGCATTTACATCCCCTCCCAGGGATATCAGCGGGCCCTGGCGCAGGGGCATGACTGTGACTCGTGACTGTGACTGGTCACGGAAACGGACTACCCTTCCACGAGGGCCTGATCCCGACATGATGCTCCACAGGCAGGTCTCCTGGCTCACGGGTCATCGCTTTGGCCTGCCTTCCCATCCCCCCGCAAAGCCGTCTCCGTGTCAAGACGGAGTTCACTTCACCGAGGCAAACAGTGGCTCAGACGGCCTGCTCCCCGAACACAGTGGCGGGACCGCGCCGGATTTGCACCGGACTTCCCTATTCTCCCCGCGCCTGAAAACCACCAGGCATGGGGCACCTGTGAAAGAGATAGGTTGAAAAGGTTCTACACTACGGGATTCATATTACCCCAGCGGCGGGTAAAGAGCAATTGCTAACCGCTCATTTGACTCGAATATCGAATCACTTCTTCACCAATTAACCGTTTCCACTCAGGCGCATCATGATTGCTTACCGCAAGGCAATCACGCAGAAATTCCTGCATTACTTTTGGCGAAATACGTCCTGAAGAAAACCCTGCCCTAAATAGTTTTTCAAACTGTTCAAGCGTCAAGGGGACAATCTGGAGGGACATTTTCGAATCGTCAGGCCGGTACCAAAAACCGATTCGAAAGGTTTCCGCAGTGTTAGTGTCCACCCTGTTGGCGATAAAAAGCCCAAAAACCCTCTTACCCGGGTAGGTCTCAACAATTCTTGCCACGTGGCGACGCACTGGCTCCCCTTCCGCCGCCTCCTGTCTCGAATTATCTGTCAAGGTCGCTTCCACAACGAGAACAAAGTCCTCGAATTCAAAAATGAGGTCCGGCCCGTTACCGGGGGCTGTTCCGACCGGGAGAAAGTCTTGATCAATCTTGAAACGTCGCGCCTGGTAGGGCTTGTTGATAAGCCTGTCAATGGCAAGGAATGCCCGCCACAAAACCCACTCCAAGTAAGCCGGGGCTTCCGCTTGGAGAATTTCGATTTTATCACCGTCGGGAAGGGTTATCGATCCACGGCGCGATATGATGAGCTCCATATAGGCCGCGATCTCCTCCCATTGTTGCGGTTGACGCAGGGCAAAATCCTCTTCCTTAAGCTTGGACAAAAGATCTTCAATCTCGTGGCGCACGATAGCGATGTCGCCCGCATCGTCGAGCTTCCTATCATGGATATCTAACGGGACACCCCACCGGTTTAGTTGACCTATAATGTCTTCAAGTACGGCCAACGCTGAATCCTTATTGTCGGTCGGCAAGGTGGCGCCATTGCAAAGCATTGAAAGATAAGAGCGATCTGAATCGGGACCATCGGCATATTCAACCAGCTTTTCGATGAAAACACGCTTTTCTGGAACCAGCGTTAAACCGCGGCCCTTACCCTGGACCAGTCCTGTTGCTTTTAGATAACGAATGTTGGTGTCGGCATAGTCATTGAAGGTTTGTGCTTCGTACTTGTGCAGCTTAGCCGCCACTTCCAGGGCTTGCCGATCAAATATACGTTTATTATCCGCCGCTTCCCGCCTGGCTTGCAATTCCACTATTCTCTCGACTACTTCTGTGATGTCGTCATCCCCACTGGTAAGTTGGACCACCAGAGCCATCTCGATAAAATTGAGTTGACTTGTCCCAACCTTATTCTCCAGTGCCAGCATAATCTTCAAAATGTGTCGCAGTGGCGAGAAAACGTTGAAGTTATATCCCTGTTCAACAGGTGAAGGGATACAGTAGGCTGCCAGAGCACGCAGAAAGCATTCCTGCATTGCCGATACGGTTTCGGCTCGGATCAGACGCCAGCCATTTGGGGTTATCATGTCAATGGGGCCGACTTCGTGTTGAGGGATACCTAATGCAGAGGGTATTTTGGGGTAAAGAAAACCAAGCTGATTCAGGGCTGCCCGCCATTTCCGCCCGGCACTGTTGGTCGGGTCCTCGCCTAGTTTTACTATGCCGTGTTCACCTAACAGGTTACGAAAGGCGATCTCCTGCTCTTGGCCTCGCAGATTCCCTTGCAGCGGGGACGTGGAAAGGACAACAAGCCCTTCTCTGAGTCGGAACGGGCTTCGAACGGTCGTGTTACCCAAATGCCAAATCGTCCGTGAATGACGCTTAGCGGAACGCATGCATTAATACCCCACAAAGAGGTATTCCTGTACATCGTTCCGATTGTCACCAACCTTATGTCCGTGGGTGCCAAACGAATACTTGTAGTCCAAGGGCACAACCTCCACATGATCCTTGTATCTCGACATGAGTGCCACCATCTCATCGAGGGTTGGCTGGCTGTTCGATGAATACGACACTACCAAAATGCTCTCGCGGAACCGCTTGAAAAGGATGCTAAAGGCATGAGCAGCCCCTTTTCGCGAAGAAAACGGGGTTGGATAGGATTTAAATTTCTTGGTTGCCGTGTTCTCTTGTATTTCGACCCCTTGCCAATCCCGTGCCAGACCTTCAACAAAGTGGTAACGGCGAACATATTCATTATCAGAATAGGGGCTGTAATACGGGGGATCAATATACACCAATCCCCTCTCCGGCACATTCAGCGTCATGGCATCACCATGGCGGGCCTTGTTCTGCCGACCATTGTCAAACACCGCATTGCTAATCGCTTTAACCGCTTTAATGAACTGTACATGGAAAGGAAGCAAAAGGTCACGCCGACCATCATCATACCGATGACCCACATATGTAAAAATACCACGAGGCCGCTTCTTTAGACAGGCCCTAATGAGCGCGGACATGGCGATCGCACGCTTATAGGGGTTCTTCATTGCTTTGATGTTGGCTCGAAGTATATCAATCAAACGGTTGTCCGCATCGCTGAAGTATAATCCTCGAAAAGTTTTCTCCACAAAACAATCAACGGGCTGGTGAGGTTCGAGCAGCGCCTCTGCTTCCTCAGTCGAAAGCGTAAAATGGTTATTCTCTATCATGGCCTTGTTGAAGGTTGCAGACATGGCCATGTAGTCGTTTGCAACCACCGCCTTGCCCTGTGACTTGAACATATAACCGACAACACCGGAACCGGAAAAGAGATCAATAGCTGTATCGAAATCGAATTGAGACGCCACGGACCAAATCTCGGTTAAGATTTTGCTTTTTGAACCCATGTAGCGCGTTGGGGGATACTTTAGCGCCTGTTCCGGTAGAGGGCGGGGAACAAGACGTATATTAAACCGGGATTTTGGATGTACAGTTACGATGACATCTTCACCTTTACGACCTTTGCCGTTGCAACTAATGTGCCGCTTGGTTTGCACAACCTCAATCTCGAACTGGCCGTAGAGTTTATGTACTAAAGGGTGATTTGAGTTGGTTAAAATGACGTGGCAACCAAGTTCGTGGAGACGTTTCACTTCGTTTGCAAGCTCAATATGGTCTTCTTCATAGAATTGTTCCTTCGTATATCGCTTGAAATCGGCATATTCAGACGTTGGAAGATAGGGTGGGTCAAGGAATACAAAGTCACCAGGTCGGGCGTGCTCCTTTAGAACGTTCTTATAATCGTCACAGAGAATTTTCGCTTCACGTAACAGAGAAGACGCTGCTCTTAAGGTCTCTTCGTCGAGAATCTTCGGGTTCTTGTAACGCCCGAAGGGAACGTTGAATTGCCCCTTTCTATTTACCCGGTATAACCCATTAAAACACGTCCGGTTGAGAAAAATAGTACGGGCTGCAGCCTTTTCAGGTAAGAGGCCCTGCCAATTCTGCGCACGAACTTCATAATAAAATTCCTCTGTATTTTGGAAATCCGCTAGACACGCAATAACTTCGTCGACGTTATTGGCGACTGCCCGATACACGTTAATAAGTTCTGGATTACTATCGGCAATAACACTCCTATGCGGTTTTACTGCAAAAAAAAGTGCGCCCCCGCCAAAGAACGGTTCTATGTAGCACCCATAGTTCTTGGGCAATCTTGATAATAAATCACCAAGAAGCTGGGTCTTTCCCCCAGCCCATTTCAAAATAGGTTTAGCCGGGCATTCCAAAACACGCTCTTTGACCTTTCGGCAACTCATAACGAGTACCTCCCTGATTTGCATGTTTCAACACCATAATTTCTATCCCTGCTACTAGGGAGATATAAAGACTAAACTTGCGTTGGCATCCATTTTATGGGAATAATATCCTAAAAGTTGCAAGAGGGGAAACGATGGTACGCTATGATGGCCTTATTCTAGAACGTGTGCTGGATTTGAACAATGAAGGATATACTATTGAGCAAATCGCCGAGGTTTGCCATATACCCGTTGCTTCAGTCTGTATGGAACTTCGCAGGGTTAGAGACCGTCAACCTTTTCGTCTCACCCGTCCCCCACGATCGATCAAACGATGGCACCCTGAAGACTTCACCCTTGAGTCGACCACCGTTTGGAGTTTCCCGAAACGGGGTAACTGGGCCACTCACAAAGGGGATTACCGAGGCAATTGGTCACCATATATCCCGCGTAACATTATCCTTCGTTATACCACCGAAGGAGAGACTGTGTTGGACTGCTTCGTTGGTTCCGGAACAACCCTTATTGAAACTAAGTTACTGCGCCGTAAAGGGATCGGGATTGACATAAATTCTCAAGCAATTTGTCTAGCCAAAGAACGCGCTGATTTCCGATTTAACGATGAGTTCCATCCGGCCATTTTTGAGGGAGAGGCTCAAAATTTGCCTCAACAGATTGCTCACCAATCGGTGGATCTAATTTGCACCCATCCCCCTTACACCAACATTATTCAATATTCTAATGATAAAACTGGCGATTTATCATGCTGTGACATTCCGTCCTTCCTCGTTGAGATGAACCGGGTGGCGCAGGAATGCTTACGCGTCCTAAAATCTAAAAAACACTGTGTGTTCATGATCGGTGATACCCGCCATGAAAAACACATGGTTCCACTAGGATTTATGACCTTGGAGGTCTTTCTCCGTAATGGCTTCGTCTTAAAAGAAGTTATCATAAAGAAGCAGCACAACTGTCAATCAACCGCGTTTTGGTACCCCAAAAGCATCTATCATAATTTCCTGCTCATTGGCCACGAATATATTTTCGTCCTCAGAAAACCGTAAAGCGGCTTTTGTGCTGACAACTTCACGGGCGGGCGATGTTACGGAAACTGCAACGTCCGCAACCGGTGTGGTAGGGATCTTCTTGACACACTCCCAACGCCTCTTGCGATTTACAAACCGGCAATGATGTAGCATAATGAGCATATAATAAGACTATGTTATTGCTATGGGAGGTGGTTCGAATGATAAACATCAAGCCATCTGCAGCGATCCGTAAAAATTACAATGAGATTTCCGAGCTATGCAAGCGTTCAGGACAGCCGGTCTTCCTAACAAAGAATGGCGAAGGGGACCTGGTGGTGATGGACATTGAATCGTTCGTGCGGCGCGAAAGCATGCTGCGCCTGCGCGAAAATTTGATTGCCGCTGAAGAGGGCCGGTTAAACGGAAAGAACGGCTGTTCCATCGATGAGGTATCCAATATGATCAAAACCGCCGTCCGGGAGGTGTTGGATGGGCAGCGAAGGTAAAAGGTATGACGTGATCATTTCCGATGAAGCAGCGCAAATGCTGGTGTCCCACGCCCGCTTCCTGGCGCAGGTCAGTGAAGCAGCAGCACTTCAGCTCATCGAGGAATTCAACGAAAAGGCTAAATCACTAGAGGGATTCCCGGAGCGCAATCCGTGGCTGGACGATCCGCTCATACCGAATCGAAAATACCGCAAACTCCCGATGGCCAAGCGCTATCTGCTGATCTATCAAGTGAAGGGCTGTACTGTATACGTTGATGCCGTGGTGGATTGCAGGCAGGACTACGGCTGGTTGCTGTAATTCACCTGCTTAAACCCTGCCCGCCCCATACAGACAAACGCCGGATCAACCAGGCAAATGCCACCAGGACAACACCGGCGCCGGTCGCCAGCGTGCCCCGGTCTGTAACGGCGCCGACCACCCCGGATAACATATCCCGGACGACGGAAAGCAGGGTCTGCCGGTCGAAACCTGGTATCCCCTGCGGGAGGTCAAGGCCGGTTAACATACTTGTCACGCCGGTCAGCCCGGAACCCCCGACCGGGAGGGAAAAAGGAGCATAGGCCGCCGCCACCACGACCAGCCCGGCGATGAACAGGGAACCACCCAGCCACATGACGACAGATGAAAACCGGCGCCCACAGAGGGCCCACACCAGCAGACCCAAGACCAGGACGGCCAGCGGGGCGACAACCAGGGCGACAAACCGCGCTGTCTTCACGGTGTCTCTGACCCTCTCCACCCCCAAACGCCCTTCCATACCTATATATGAAGAAATGTCAAACTCCTCGGGGAGTTGGTCGATGGCGTCCCTGGCCACGCCTGCCAGCGCCCCGGGCAGGCGCCGGGCAAGGGAATCCTCAAGCGGCCCCCTGAGTGAAGAGAGGGATACCGGCAGGACAAAGGTCTCTGTCTTACCGGTGATGTAATCCAGGGTGGCACCGATCAGGACCGGTCCCTGCTCACGGGTCACGGACGGGGTGACCACCTCCCGGGCAATCTCGGCCGATACCCCTTTGAAGGGCGCCGGGATGTCTGGACTGGAGACCACCACCCGCACCAGGTCACCCGCCAAGCGGTCGTATACCCCGTGACGGTCGAAGAGTTGGTGATAAAATGCCGCATCCAACAGGGTCGCCGAAGCCGCGTGGTAGAGAAGCGCGACCACAAGGAAAGGGATCACCAGAACAAGGCAGAGCAGCCTCAATATACCCTTCACTGGACCCTTCAATAGACCGAAACCGCGGAGCACGAACACCCGATCACCCATGAACAAACCCTTCTATACCTTGCACAGGCATTCCTGCAGGGCGTTAAGCAGGCAAATATTGTCATCCCGCCCCCTGACGGCCACTCGGAAGAAACCCGGCGTTAACCCATTGAAGTTACTGCAGTCCCTGATCAGAATGCCGCGGCGACCTAGGGCGTCCCGGAGGGCTGGCGCATCGCCCGTCTCCACCAGCAGGAAATTGGCGTCCGACGGGTAGGGCTTCAGAGAGGGGATTCGCCGCAGGGAACCGTACAGAAAGACTCGTTCCCGCTGAATGAGTTCCCGTGTCTCTCGAATGTATTCCTCGTCCCTGACGGCCTCCGCCACGGCCACCTGTGCCAGGGTGTTGACGGACCAAGGGTCCCTCGCCGCCTGCAAACGTTCGACGGTCTCGGGGATGGCCACGGCGTACCCCACCCTGAGCCCCGGGAGGGCGAAAAACTTGGTGAGCGACCCCAGCACCACGACGTTGGGCGACAGAGACGCTTTATAAACGAGCGACCGCTCCCGCCAATCCGGGAGGAAGGTCAGAAAGGCCTCGTCCATTACCAGGAGGAGGCCCTTTTCCTCCGCCAAGGCCACGATAAGGTCCAGCTCGGGCAGCTCAATGGCCCGCCCTGTCGGGTTGTTGGGGTTGGCGAGGAAAATGGCACCCGCTCCCGCTCCCGATCCGTCAGCCTCTTGCCAGACCATTTCCGCCGTCAACCTGAAACCGTCGTCAGGCACAAGCGGGATCGCCCTGACCTCCGCCCCTGCCAGAGAAAGCGCTTTCGAATAGAGGGAGAAGGAAGGGGCCGCCACCAGCGCCCTCTTGGGTCGGAAGACACGAGTCAGTAAGTAAATGATCTCCGCTGCCCCGTTGCCCAGCATCAAACAAGCCGCGTCGACACCCAAAAAAGCCGCCAGGGCTTCACGGGGCTTTCGGCTGGCGGGGTCAGGGTAATGAACGAGGCTGGGAACAGCCTGACACAGCGCCGAGGTTACCCTGGGTGGAACCCCAAGGGGGTTGATGCTGGCGCTGAAATCAATAAAAGAATCCGGTGACAGGCCGTACCTCTCGGCAGCGGACAGCAGGTCCCCCCCATGCCCGTACATAATACGGCCGCCTGGCTGGATAAGCATATGGCGCTTACCGACCTCAGTTCCTGGTGATCTCAACCCGCCAGGTCTCGGGCCCCTCTTCGAGATACGCCCACTCGAACCCGCCCGGCATGCGGCTGGCAAACCGCTCCCGCAGGGGTTTTGGGTCATGGTCATTGATGATGAGCAGCTTCTCGCCGCTGGCCAGAGACTCAAAAGCGCGGAATATTATCTGCGGGTCACGTTCATCATGTGGAATAGCCTTAATATCAAGCGTCACTTTAGGTTCAGACACCACGATCACTCCCGTGCCAATTATACCCTAACCTGAATAATCCCTCAGCAAGGGCATATGGATCAGAAAAGCGCATCACCGAGTGAACAAAGATAGCGGGGTGGGAGACATGCTTCGCACATTGACCCTTTTATTGAGCCTGATGGCAGTGGCACTGGCTCTGGCTTCCGGGTGCTCCACCAGGGACACCACGGCGGAACAAACTCAAAGGACACAGATACCGTCCCAATACAAGCTGCGGGCCAACCCGTTCGGCCCTCTCGACCGCAAGGCGCTTGCAGAGGGCCAGCAACTGTATGAACTCCGCTGCCTGGTCTGCCATGGCGAGGACGGGAAGGGCAAGGGGTTCGGCGCCCCCGATCTGAACGTGCCACCGGCTGACCTGACCAATGTGGAGAAATACGGGAATCTGACCGATGGCGAGTGGTTCTATCTCATCAGCCAGGGGAATCCCCTCCGCCAGATGCCCGCCTGGCGGCGTTTCCTCGGTGAAGACGACATCTGGCGGTTGGTGCTCTATGTAAGGCAGTTCTCCAGGAAAACGTGAGAGCCTCTTTAAGCTTTCCTCCCATAACTGATATCTTAATAAATGGGAGGGGGATAACACGAAGCCAGACATCCACAACGCCAAAATTTTAATTGTAGATGACCAAGCGACAAACGTCCGCCTGCTGGAAACGATTTTGCAAGCAGCGGGTTATGTCAACCTATGTCATACCACTGATTCACGCCGCGTTCTGGATTTGTACTCGAGTTTCGAGCCTGACTTGATCCTCCTGGACCTGCTCATGCCGTACCTTGATGGTTTTGGGTTAATGGAACAGATCAAGGGGATCGACCAGGAGTTCTCTGTCCCCATCGTTGTTCTTACAGCGTTATCCGACAGGGAAACACGCCTCAGGGCCTTGGAAGCCGGGGCCAGGGACTTTATCGTCAAGCCCTTTGACAAAGTCGAGGTTCTGAGCCGGATTCATAACATCGTTGCGGCTCAATTGCTGCAAAATGCCCTGTTCGATTAGAACAGGATCCTCGAGCAGAGGGTCTTCGATCGAACCCAGGAGCTGCATGAATCGAGGCTGGAGGTTATTCATCGCCTGGCACGTGCCGCTGAGTACCGGGACAAACACACGGGGTTTCACATTATTCATATAGGTTATTTCAGCGCCCTTCTCGGCAGGACCATTGGCTTGAGCGATCATGAATGTGACGTGCTGCTGAACTCCAGTCCAATGCATGACATAGGGAAAATCGGCATCCCCGACCGCATTTTGCTTAAACCCGGCAAATTGGACGATGAGGAATTTGAAATCATGAAAACCCACACCACCATCGGGGCTGAGCTTCTATCGGGCAGCAAATCTGAACTCATGCAGGTGGCCGAGGTAATTGCCCTGAGCCATCACGAAAAATGGGATGGTTCTGGTTACCCCGCAGGTCTGCGCGGAGAAGACATCCCCTTGGCCGGACGCATCTGCGCCCTGTGCGATGTCTTTGACGCCCTGACCTCTGATCGCCCCTATAAAATGGCCTGGCCTGTTGAGAAGGCGGTTGCTCACATACAGCAGCAAAGCGGCAAACACTTTGACCCAAGGTTGGTGGAGGCTTTCGCCACGATCTGGCCCCGGATGTGGGGAATGAAAAACACAAATGTTGCACGTTAATCGGCTAAAAACACGCCCACTTCCTCAAGTAGTTGGTCCCGGTGTTCTTCATACAGCAACCAATGGGTAGCGTCGCCGACGATAACTTCCCTGCGCTTTGACACCCCGATTAACCGGTCAATGAATGTAGGATCGGCGAATTCGTCCCGGTCACCCCTGATCAATAGTGTCGGGGCCTGAATCCTCGAAGCATCATAAATAGGCCGGTCGGTCCAGATGTAATAAAGATCGACCAGTGGCCCCATAGGCCGACGGATCTGACCCTTCTTTGAGCTTATTTGGGGATCCGATGCCAAAAAGACCTTGCTAACCACATCAAGGGCTTCCTGGCTTCGCACCTTCCCTTTGGAGGGGCCTACTACCTTGCCGATCATCATGTCCCAATGCCCCTTCAGGGCGGGCACTCCCACTACCTGATAAGCTGGCAGCTTAGGGTTAATCTCCCCAGGGGCATTTGGGTTCTCAAACTGTTTGGCCATCCAAGGGAGATTAAAGCCATGCATAGCCCCGTATAATACTAATTTCCCCACCCTGTCCGGGTACTCTGAGCTGTACATCCCGGCAACCACGGCGCCCCAGGACCAGCCTATCAAATCGACACGTTCAACGCCGCATCTATTCTGGATATATCTAATTGCCGCATCTACATCCCTGACCATGTCCGTAGCCCTCACCACCGGAGGATTCTCCCCTGCTGGTTGCTCCATAGCCAAAGGCCGGGTCGACTGACCGAAACCACGAAAATCCATGGCCCAAACGTCAAAACCACGTTTGGCGAGGTCGTCCATCCACGAATAACCGGTCACATCAAAGGCCATTGCCGTTGGTACCCCGTAAGGGTGTAAGAGAAGAACAGCCTTCGGAGCACAGTTGTCTACACCAGCCAACCTCTTCTCGCGCAAGTAAAGTCTGCTCCCTGCTTCTGCTCCCTCAATGCTATGTTCCTTCAGTACAACCCCTTGGGACGTTTTCGCTTTAAGGAAAGACCTTGCATCCTCCAAAGTGGCTGTTGCAGGGATGGTTCCCCCCGCTGCCCTGGCAAGTGCTGCACGTTCGGCAGCCGCTTTCATTCTTTCTAAATCGCCCTTTTCATTGGCTAAGTGCCATTCCTCCTTAGCCTTAACAATCTCCTCATCAGGCGTCAGTGCCAATACTCCCCCAGCCAATACACACAACCCTAAAATGGTTACCGTTATAAAAGGTGCCCTGATACGCACGTTGCCTTGGCGCCCCCACAAATAGCTTTTTATCTCGACTATAGTTAAATGGCCTGGATAAATTAATCATCCTTGAGAGCACTCTTTCAGGGGGTTTTGATACTTCCGTGTAATTGCATGCTACCAAAGAACTACCGTTGTTCCAGGGGGGCATGCGTATCTCGGACGGGAACAGACTCCACTGAGAGCGCGGCCAGCATACCGAGCAGGGCGAACCCGGCAAAGACAAGGGGGGTCAGGAGCGGTGTGTGATGCAATAGAGCATTCAAGTTAAGCCTACCGGCTGACAGGATGTCACCATTCAGATGAATATAGAAACCGGCCAGACCGGTCAAAGCCACCATGAGCATTGTCCCACCAAAAACCATGGCGACAAACTCCCCGTCCCCTGAACGGTCTGCCGCCCCTTCCCCATCCGGATCCTTCGCCACCCCCTTCACCGCCATGAGGACAGCAGCCTCAGCCGCCAACAACCCCATCGCCGATGTCAGCCATTCAGTGACGGTGAAACCGTTGGGTCGATGCTGTATGACCGCCGTGGCCGTGAGGTCAAGGAAAGAGAAGGCCACTATGCCCAGAAGGATACAGGTGGCGCAGGTAGGAACAGGCATGCTGCTGGTTGACACTCGCCCGCTGGGGGCATGGAGCTTCATTTCCCCGCTGCGCATTGCAAAGGCGATACCGTGCATGGAGTTCTGATAAACTTCTATTTGCGGGTGGTCGGGACCTATGTGGCAGCGGCCGCAGGTTGCGGGGTTGCGGGCCTCCGCCACGCAGAACCTGTGGTCCATGTGGCAGGCCGAACATGTGCCAATGGACCCATCGGGCCGGGGCGCACCGATACCGTGGCACCGTTTGCAAGCCATCTGCGTAACCTCAGGGCCCTCCCTACGGTAAATCTCGTGGACCTGTTTCGGCCCTTCCCTTTTGTCCAAGTCACTGAGATCCTCCGGCAGATGGGGGTGGAAGGCCTTTACTTCCTCCTTTTGCCTTTCGTTCAGACCCTCTTGGGTTAACGAGAGCCAGGACAGGCAGCGTGACCGCTGCGCGTAAACTCCCTGATCTGTTCCTTATGGCATTGCTGGCAGGCTCTCGGTGTCGGGTTGTCCACTATTCTGAAACCATAGTGACTGTAGGTTAAGGGGTTCTCATCGTAGCCCTTATGACAGCCGTAGCAGGTAACCCCCTTGTGACTTAGCAGGGATGCGTTTTAGTCCTCCACCACGGTCGGCGTCTCCCGAGCGTGACAGGAAGCGCACCGGTTGCCTGTGTTCTGCAAAGCCAGGAAACGGGGCCGGGGCGTATTCAGTGGGTGCAGATCGTTGTGGAACAGGGCCATCACCCCGGTGCTCACCAGGAAATCGGGCGCGGCGAGCAACGCAAGAACTATTCCTTTATGGACCGGGGAAAGCCTGGCTGCCGCTACTGAGACCTTGGAACCCCTAGAGACCGTACCCTGGCGGCCCAGGTTGAGCAGGGAATTAATCAGCCTGTTCACTTCATCCAGGCGGGCTGACAATTCCCTTAGACCTCGACGGAGATCCATCCTATCCGAATCCTGGGCCAAACGGGAGCCTCCTGTAGAATCGTGGGGTCAATTGCCTTTAATAGGAGTGTTTCCGCGGCGATGGGGCATTATTACCATATCTACCGCCATACCCCACCGCAGCACGATGTTCTCCTATGGTCCTTAATCATCGCGCCCGGTGGATGCCAATTAGTACAGGCGGACCGGATGGAGGTTATGGTGCCATGTTTCCCCACTAGGGAGTTTTCAAGTTGAGGAAAGATGGCTAAAAGGGGGCGCACATGAGCCAGAGGGATTATTGGTACCAACCGTTACGTGCCTAGTGGTGATACGTGGCATATTATAATTTGGCCCTCTTCCCATAACGGGAAACAGCCCGGTTCTTTTATGGTAAAAGGTACTATTCCCAGGGATAAGTTATTAAAGATAGCGAATTCCCTTAAATAGGGTTCGGCATTTAAGCAAAACTGCTAGGTTCCAGTTGACTTTCGATTCGACAGGAGGCGTGTTATCCCCTTCTGTCGACGAAACGGGGCTTGACCGGCCTCGTTCATATCAGAAAATCAGAAAATCAGAAAATCAGATTGCCATTACAATCAACACCATGCCCCTAAACATCTCTCCAGCAGCACCACGCACTCCACATGCGCAGTCTGCGGAAACATATCGACCGGCTGAACACCGGCCACCCAATAAGCACCGTCTCGGGTCAATTGTTCCAGGTCACGGGCCAGGGTGGAAGGGTTGCACGACACATACACGATCCGGGGGGGCGCCAGCTTCAAACAAGCGTCAATGGCCCCCTTCTCGCACCCCTTCCTTGGGGGGTCGAGAATGATGGCATCGACCGGCAGGCCATTCCGTGAGGCGACCGATCCCAGGACCTCCTCCACCCGGCCCGCAACAAACCGCGCATTCCCGAGGCCGTTCAACCGGGCGTTCTCCCGGGCATCGGCAACCGCCGCCTCCACTTCCTCTATGCCGAAAACCAGGCGGGCGCGTGTGGCCGCCATCAGGGCCATCGACCCCGTTCCACAATAAGCATCAATGACCAGGCCGCCACCCTGTGGAGCCGCCCATTCCACAGCGCGCTCATACAATCGCTCCGCCTGCAGGGGGTTCACCTGAAAGAACGAGGTCGCGGACACCTTGAACTCCAGGCCCCCCAGGCGCTCCACAATATATGGCCTGCCCCAGACAGGGACCGTTTTCTTCCCCAGAATCACATTGGACCGCTCGCGGTTGACGTTCTTGACTATGCCCACCAGTTCCGGGACGCGGTCCTGCAACTCCCGGGCGAAACCCTCTTCGTCGGGGATGGCCTCCCCATTGATGACAAGGACGGCCAGGACCTCCCCTGTACGGAACCCCACCCGGGCCACAACGTGCCTGAGCAAACCCTCACCGGTTCGTTCGTCGTATGCCTCCAGCCCCCTCCGGGAGGCGACAGCGCACACCGCCTCAACCACGTCGTTGATAAGGGGGTGCTGCAGCATGCACCCGGCCCCCTCTGGAAGGGGCACAACCCTATGGGTCCCCCGCCTGAAGAACCCGGACATCACAAAACCTGCAACCGCGCCCGCGGCCAGGGGGACCGCGGCTTTATTCCGGTAGTGCCACGGATCCTCCATCCCCCACACCGGGGGGACAGCCACGCCTCTGAGGCCCCCTATGCGCTCGAAGGCGTCGATCACCAGTTGTCGCTTCCACTGGAGCTGAACATCATATGAGGCGTTTTGCAACTGACAACCGCCACAATCGCCCGCCACCTGACAGGGCGCCTCGGTTCTGCCGGGTCCAGGGCGCAGGACCTCCCGCAGCTCGCCCCGCGCAAAGCGTTTCTCCACGGTGTGGATATCAACCAAAGCGAGGTCTCCCGGAACCGCGAGGGGTACGAACACGGCGAAACCCTGATAACGCCCGACCCCGTCTCCCTCCGAGGCCAAGCCGGTGATCTCTACCTGCACCGTGTCGCCGGGATTCAGAGGAGCCAGAGGAGCTCGGGCGGCTCGAGGAGTTCGCGGGGCTCGAGGGGGCTTCCCTTTCGCCATGCGCTACTCCTCGACCTTCAACACGGCCATGAAGGCTTCCTGGGGGATCTCCACCCTTCCAACCTGTTTCATGCGCTTCTTGCCTTCCTTCTGCTTCTCCAGCAGCTTGCTCTTACGGGTAACGTCACCGCTGTAGCACTTGG
>DYIG01000006.1:0-21922 GCA_020723725.1 Thermaerobacter marianensis
CTTACATAACCCAGATCCGCTCTTCACTCGCCTGAACCATGGAAATCCGATCCTCCCGTGGGGATAAGGCCGAGCGAATCCGCCATCTCCGCGTAGTGTTCCACCTGCTCATTGGTATGTTGGGGATACCACACCTCAATACCCTTCAAGCCCGCCACAATAAGCGCCTCGATAACAGAATCATCGCCGATTAGCCCCGGGTGCGCCAGCACAGGAACCCCGCCCGCAGCCAGGATCTGTTTTACTGCCACAATAGGATCCAGTTTGTAGCGCGGCACATATCCTGGTTTGCCCCTTACCAGGTAGCGATCAAAGGCATCCTGAACGCTTTCCGCTGCCCCCATAGCCACTAAAGCCCGGGCAATGTGGGGCCTCCCCACGGCCTCGTTGCCTATATGGAATACAAGTTGCTCCAACGTTATGTCAACACCAGCGTTGCGAAGATTGGCTACTATCAACTCCATCCGACTCTTCCGGGCGTCGCGCACTTCGGACATCATTTGATTCAAAGAGGGGGAGTTTGGTGAGCAGTAATACCCCAGAATGTGAATCTCCTTGCCGTGTTGTTCGGTGCTGATCTCAATGCCGGGAACCACAGTTAACCCCGAAGAGGCCGCCAATTGAATCGCTTCTGGTATGGCAGCCATGGTGTCGTGATCGGTTATGCCGACTCCCGAAAGGCCTGCTTCAAGGCAGCATCTAATTAGTTGCTCAGGGGATAAAGTCCCATCAGAGGCCGTAGTATGGGTATGGAGATCAAAGAAACCTTCCAACATTACACACCTGCTAGTTACGGAAATACTGAGCTAGCTGAATTTCAGGAATATGCGTTTGGCCCTGTCTATCAGCTCTCCTTGCTCCCTTTCCTCCCCGTCATGCACAAGGAGGCATTGCTCCAAGTAATTCGCCATGACGGCCATGGCCACCTTCCCGATAGCCGCTCTCATGGCGCTCAATTGCAGGATAACTTCCTCGCAGTCGCGGCCCTCCTCGAGCATATTGCGAATGCCGCGCGCCTGTCCCTCAATCCGTTTCATACGAACGGTTAGGTCCTTCAATACGGTCTTCTTGTTTTCATCCAATGCTGTTTCACTCCGAAACACATTTAGAATGATTGGGGGCTCACGGCCCCCGAATTTACACACCTCACCCGAATGGAGAACATCCCCCGCCACCACCGCCAGCCGCTCCTGAAGAACCGGAATCCTTTGAACCGAGGTAGTTTAATCCGAAAACCTCCTGCAGTTTACGGCTGTCGCATTTGGGACATGTCAGCGTGTGTTTCTTTAGCCATGATACATTCTTCGTGAATTGGTGCCCGCAATCCTGGCAACGGAATTCATAAAACGGCATATAATTCACCCCCCTGTACGGTGGTCATGAATGCCATACCCCCACGGGTATAGCAGTGTTTGTTGTTATCTTAGTCTCCCCGGGTTTTCTCTGTCAAGACAGTTAACCCGGCGGCAGAACAGCCCTTAACAACCGTTTCATATTACCACCCATGATCAAGCCCACTTCCCGATCACTGAATCCGCGATTCAGTAAGGCCTCGGCAATACGTGGCACACAGGTTACATCCTCCAGGCCTTCTGGCACCTTATCAATGCCATCAAAGTCAGAACCCAGGCCAACAGATTCCACACCGCCAACCTCACATATGTGTTCAATGTGCTGGATAACGTTTTCTATCGACGCTTTGCCTTCTGTGGAAAGAAAGAGGGGGTAAAAGTTAACGCCTATCACTCCGCCATTTTCAGCCAACTTCTTTATCTGATCGTCGGTCAGGTTTCTAGGATGATCACAGAGGCTTCTAGCATTGGAATGAGAGGCTATGATAGGGGAGTCTGTGATGGACAGGACATCCCAAAATCCCCTTTCGTTCAGGTGTGAAACATCCACTACCATTCCCAGGCGATTCATTTCTTTCACAACCTCAACGCCGAAAGATGTCAACCCACCATTGGCGCGCGCATCGCCTACTCCATCACCTATCATGTTTCGATGGTTCCAGACAAGACCTATTGATCTGACTCCCAGCCTAAACAACAAACGCAGCAATACTAGTTCTGTACCAATAGGTTCCGCACCCTCAAGGCTCAACACAGCACCTACAGGACCATCATCACCGATACGGTCAAGGTCCGATTTCGAGCGTATTAATACCAGTCCGGGGTTGGCATCCAGTTCAGAGTGAAAGGTTTCTATAATTTGAAGGACACGCACCAACGAACGATCGGGTTTATATGCTTGCTCCACAAAACACGAAAAAAATTGAACCCCCACGTTACCCAAACGTAAGCGGGGCAGGTCGATATGACCTTCAGTTGATCGTAGCCCCAGGCTACGCCTTCCCGCTACAACGTCAAGGATGGAGTCGCAATGGGCATCGAAAGCGATAAAACGCGGTGGGCGCGTCACCTGGGTTCAACGATAAATTTGATGGCTGTCCGTTCTTCCCCTTCTATATTCACATCAGTGAAAGCTGGGATACAAACAAGATCCATCCCACTTGGGGCCACATACCCGCGGGCGATTGCGACCGCTTTAACCGCCTGATTTATTGCGCCGGCTCCTATCGCCTGGATCTCCGCAGCCCCGTTTTGCCGTAGAACACCGGCCAAAGCCCCCGCTACAGCGTTGGGATTTGATTTCGTTGAGACCTTGAGCACCTCCACAACCATGAGTCATGCCTCCTCCCGCCCATACTTATTCCAAAAGTATATTTAACGTGCATAATGACGCAAATTTAGTAATAAGGTTAATTAGAGGGAATTAAAGCGATTTACTCTGCAGCGCTCCCATAAATCCGTTTTCTCACACTCATCCAATTATTTAATCCAAACGATGGGTTACACGGGTAATATCTATTGCTCGACCTGTGTCCAGGTCGATCTTAATCAATACCCCATTGAATTGACGCGCTCCGTGTGCAGCCTCAAAACTGACCGGCATCTGTGTAATAAATCTCTCAATTACCTTTGACCTATCAATGCCGATAACCCCGTCGGCTGGTCCTGTCATACCGGCATCTGTGAGAAAGGCCGTGCCCCCCGGCAACACACGTTCATCGCCTGTTTGAACATGAGTATGTGTGCCGATAACAGCAGAGACCCGGCCATCAAGATACCAACCCATGGCTACCTTTTCTGAAGTGGCTTCAGCGTGGAAATCTATGATAATAGCGCTTACGTATGGCTGGATCTGGGTGACAATCTCGTCAGCCTTTCGGAACGGGCAATCCGGGTGGTATGGGATGAATACCCTGCCAAGCAGATTAACAACGCCTATAACATGTCCTGAAGGGATCTGAATGGTGGTAAACCCTTTTCCTGGTGCGCGGGCGAAATTAGCAGGCCTGATAAGCCGGTCAAGGTCTTCGATAGACTTGACGATCTCCTTCTGATCCCAGGCATGGTCTCCCAGCGTAATTACATCTACACCGTTACTCCATAATTCGTCTGCCACCGAAGAGGTAATGCCAGCCCTGCCGGCAGCGTTCTCCCCGTTTGCTATAACAAGGGAAACGTTCAGTTCCTTACGGAGGCGAGGGAGATGCTCCGCAAGCACCTCCCTGCCAGCCCTGCCCATGATATCCCCTATGAATAAGAGGTTAACAACGGTCATCGCGCGTATTCCACTGCCCTGGTCTCACGGACCACAGTCACCTTGATCTGTCCAGGGTATTGCATCTCGTTTTCAATCCTTTTGGATATCTCTTTGGCCATTCTATAGGATTCAATGTCGTCAACCTGCTCTGGTTTAACGATTATACGGATCTCACGCCCCGCCTGAATAGCAAAAGACTTCTCAACACCAGGGAAGGAACTGGCAATCTCCTCCAACTTCTGCAGCCTCTTGATATAGGCCTCCAGCGTCTCCCGGCGCGCGCCCGGTCTGGCTGCCGACAATGCATCCGCCGCGCTTACCAAGACGGCTTCAACGGAATGAGCCTCGAATTCCCCGTGGTGCGTGGACATGGCATGAATGACCGCCTCCGATTCCCCGTAGCGGCGGAGCAGATCAATGCCAATAGTGACGTGAGTACCCTCAATATCATGGTCCACGGCCTTGCCTATGTCGTGAAGCAGGCCCGCCCGGCGGGCAACGTTTATATCACATTCCAGCATGGTGGCCATCAACCGGGCAAGGTTGGCAACCTCAACGGAGTGCTTGAGCACGTTTTGGCCGTAGCTCGTGCGAAACCTGGTTCTTCCAAGCAAACGCACAAGCTCAGGGTGTAACCCATGAACACCTGCTTCCACGCAGGCTTGTTCCCCGGCCTCCCTGATGATTGTCTCGACCTCTCTATCTGTTTTCTCATATATTTCCTCAATGCGCGCCGGGTGAATGCGGCCATCGGCAACAAGGCGCTCCAGCGCCAACCTCGCTTTCTCCCTCCGCACGGGGTCGAAAGCGGAGATTACGACAGCCTCTGGCGTGTCGTCAATAATGAGGTCAACCCCGGTAAGGGCCTCAAACGTCCTGATGTTGCGCCCCTCACGACCGATAATACGACCCTTCATATCCTCATTAGGCAGCTGAACCACAGACACCGTTATCTCGGCAACGTGGTCAGCCGCACAGCGTTGGATGGCAATCCCTATAAGCTCCTTGGCCTTCTTCTCAGCGTCCTCCCTGGCTTCGTTCTCAATCTCCCTTGAAAGTAAGGCAGCTTCCCTCTGTGCCTCTTCCCTGACCTGCTTAAGTATAAGTTCCTTTGCCTCTTCCTTGGTTAGACTCGAAATCCGCTCGAGTTCTGTTATTTGTTTTTGACGGAGTTCTTCGATCTTTTGCCTGTCCTTTTCCAGACCGCTTTCAAGTAATTTAAGTTGCTCCTCCCTACGCTCTAAACTTTCAAGTTTCCGATCGATACTCTCTTCTTTTTGTTGCAGACGCTTCTCAAGCCTTTGGACCTCTGACCGTCGTTCTTTCAGCTCACGCTCCAAATCCGCGCGGAGGCGATGGGTCTCCTCTTTGGCTTCAATTAAGGCCTCACGTTTTTTGGCCTCGCTATCCTTAACGGCCTCTTCTAGCAATCGCTTTGCCTCGACCTCAGCCGAGGTGATCTTGGATTCAGCCACGTATTTCCTTACGTAATAACCGACAAATACTGAAACAGCAATGGATATTAAAACTATAATCACAACTGCGGTCATGCCCACCCCTTTACACCCCCTAAATAAAAATAAAGCCGAGCACGTGGACTCGGCTTGTAGAAAACCCACTCTTTACGACCTGCTGTATCTATATAAGAAACCCCATCTTGGTTAATGGTAATATATCAACAGTCTGGATAGCGCAAAAGAAAAATCTTGAATTCTTTTTAGTTACTGCTCTTTTGCGCATTATATTCCGTGAAAAAACACCTTATTCAGGCATTTTTCATATCAAAAGTGGAAGTATCCAGTCCACGCCAATTTCAGTGTAAACTTGTCAAGTAAACTATGTCAAGAAAGTGTCCTGGTTCAATACCTCGCGCCGTCATGTCCACACGAGACAAGTATTCTGGGCTCCGCGAACGTGTGCGCACTGCCTTTATGCTGGCTGAAGGGCGATACGGTTACTCCCAATGTCAAGTGCGATCGTGGCTGTTACTATCGCTGGCCAGGCTGGATTGCCAGGATGGAAGCGGCAGGACTCACCCACTGGTACCATGAAAAGCGCATTAAAATGTCCCTGGGTTCGAGGAGCCCGATGGAATATAGGCGAAGCCTAGGCTATGCGGGGCGGTGGGTTTACAATTAGGGTTTTTGAACGGGGCACAGAACGTGTTGTTCATCGGCCCTCCCGGGACTGGAAGATGGCCCTGATGTGTGTTTGGCCGAAAGAATCTTGGTAATATGTGGGCTAGGCTGCCACGGGAGCAGGTCGATGCCTTACGGACCGATGGGCTCGGAGCTTCGATGGTGATGTGGTGGCGACATGGGTGGGGTCTGGAGGAGGCCGCCTCGGGTCTTCAGCGACGATGAGGGCCTTCGGCAAGGACTGAACCACCGGCGACACAGCCGCGTTAAAACCATGCGGCGCGCCGGGCTGAGGCATCCGCCCCGCCGCGATGCGCCGCGTCCATCCCCCGGCGCCGGACCGGCGCCCGTATCAGTTCCTCATGTTCATCTTGCTTTCATCCATCCCCTGCATGTCCATGCCTTCCATCTTCATGCCGCCGCCGTGCTCGGCCGGCTTCTGGCCTGCTGCGGGCTTCAACAAGGGATCGAGCAGCTTCATGTCGCCGAAGGGCTTGGCGCCCTCGTAGGTGATCACCCCGATCAGGCCGCCGGGCTCGACGCCGTTGTTCACCGTGTGGTGGAGCTGGTGGCAGTGGAAGACCCACTGGCCGGGGTTGTCGGCAATGAACTCGATGTCGTAGATCTCGCCCGGGTTGACGGTGATCGTGTTCATTACCTGGGGATCCTTCACCGGGTGGCCGTCCTTGGCGATGACCCGGAAGTCATGGCCGTGGAGGTGCATCGGGTGCACCAGGTTCGAGATGTTGATCAGGCGCAGCCGGACCCGGTCGCCCTTTTTCACCTTCAGCGGCTCGTTCATGGTCAAGGGGAAGGCCTTTCCATTGATTGTGAAGTAGATATAGCCCATGTCCCCCTGGCTGTGGTCCATTTCCATGTCCTTCATGTCCATCCCGGCATCCATGCCGGTCCAAGCGCCAAGCATCCAGACCTCGTCCTTGTCAAACTTGGGCTGCCCTTCCGGATTCTGCGGATCGATGATCAGGGCGCCGTACATCCCGGCGTCGATCTGCTCGATGGAATTCTGGTGTGAGTGGTACATGTAGGTCCCGGCGTGGGGGGCGACGAACTCATAGGTAAAGCTCTCCCCCGGCTGGATCGGGTTCTGGGAGAGAGGCGGCACCCCGTCCATGCCGGCCGACAGGTGCATGCCGTGGAAGTGGATCGCCGTCGGCTCCTTCAATTCGTTCTTGAAGGTGATCTTCACCGTGTCCCCTTCGGTGAAGCGGAGCAGCGGCCCGGGGGTCTTCCCGTCGAAAGCGAAGGTCTTGACGGTCACACCGGGCGCAATCTCCTGTCGGCTCTCCTTGATCGCGATCGTCCGTTCAAAAACCTTGCCCGTCGGCTTGATCGCGTCGGTCTCCGGAAGCGCGGGCAGCTTGCGCAGTTCCGTTGTCGTAAGGGGAACGGCCTCCGCGGCCCTGCCCGTGCCCGCCAGTTGGGCGCCCCGGGTGGCGAGGAGGTAGCCGCCCACGGCCAGCACCACCACGGCGAGGACAATAACGGCGGGGATCCACCTGTTACGGTTCGTTTCGATGTTTGATTGGCTCACGTTGAAGAACCTCCTTTTTCGGCTCTATCTACGATGCATTTTAATAGGCCGATATAGAGATTTTGTGGAGGTCGGCGCTGGTGATCCTGCTCACCACCCGTCAGTCGGCACCAGGTAGCTGCGGGACCGGAGGGCGTAGCGGAAGACGGGCTTCTCTGAAGCTATTTCCGCCCGGGCGTTGACGTGGCCATGGCCGACCCTGGCCCCGTAGCGGCGGGCCCAAGCGGGGACTAGCCCCTAGCGTATGAGGATCCCGGCGCAACCCCCTCCGGTGCTGCGGGGCGTTGTCGGCGCGCCCGGGTCGAGCCGACTAGAGTTCCACCCAAGGTGGCCGAGGTGATCACGTCCAGCCTGTGGCGGAACTGTTGGCCCGGAGGAAGGCGGCTTGTCCAGCCGACCTTGAGCCACCGCCAGAACCATTTTCTCGAACTCATCCTCGGCGGTGTTCAGCTCAAAACCGTTGAGGGGGAGAAAGACGGCGGCAACCGCCGCGCCCACGCGCTTGTTGCTATCCACAAAAGGGTGGTTCTGAACGATGTGAAACAGATACGCGGCCGCCATCTCGAAAAGATCGCGGTGGAAGCGCACGTCACCGGCGCCGATAGCAGGCATGGCCAGTGCGGAAACGAGCATGTTTCATGTCGCGGATCCTAATAAGGCCCCCGTACCGCTGAATCTGGTCACAGTGGATCTCCAGAACCTCATCGAGGGTGAGAAAGAGCGGGTCCACAGCTCACTCGGCCAGGCGGTCGCCCCTCGGCACCTTGCATCTGAACCTTTTTGACCGGGCCTTATAACATAAGCTTTTTCACAACGCTTCTAAATTTCGTCGCTAGTTGAAGCGCTTTGTACAGCCCCAATATTGAAAGACTCCCTAACCCTTGCTTCAATAGTAGCAGCAATTGCGGGATTCTGCCTCAGGTAGTCACGGGCATTCTCTCGCCCCTGCCCCAGCCGTTCATCACCAAATGAATACCAGGCCCCGGTCTTATTTATGATGCCGATTTCGACCCCCATGTCGATAAGGTCCCCTTCGCGTGATATCCCTGTGCCATAAATAAGATCAAATTCAGCCTGCTTGAAGGGCGCGGCGAGTTTATTTTTAACAACCTTCGCTCGGACACGTATGCCGAGTGTGTCCGCACCCTGTTTCAGAGACTCTACCCTGCGAACATCAATACGTACGGTGGAATAGAATTTCAACGCCCGACCTCCGGTGGTCACCTCCGGGTTGCCAAACATGACCCCGACCTTCTCGCGGATCTGGTTGATAAAGACAACCGCCGTACGTGACTTGCTTATCGCCCCGGTAAGTTTCCTCAATGCCTGGGACATCAGCCTTGCCTGGAGACCCACATGAGCGTCACCCATTTCCCCCTCAATCTCTGCACGGGGAACAAGCGCGGCTACCGAATCGACAACCACCACATCAATGGCGCCGCTGCGAACCAGTGCCTCTGCTATTTCCAGGGCCTGTTCGCCTGTATCCGGTTGGGAAACCAACAGATTCTCAACATCGACCCCCAACCTTCCGGCATAAAGGGGGTCAAGTGCGTGTTCAGCGTCAATAAAAGCAGCGACACCTCCCAGTTTCTGAGCCTCTGCGATAACATGGAGCGCTACGGTGGTCTTGCCGGACGATTCCGGTCCGTAAATCTCAGTTATACGGCCGCGGGGAATTCCACCAACGCCCAGAGCCATGTCCAATGCTAGCGAACCAGTCGAGACTACCTCAATCCCGAACCGGGCACTGGACTCCCCTAATCGCATAATGGACCCCTTGCCAAACTGCCTCTCAATTTGGGCAAGTGCTATGTCAAGAGCCTTCTGTTTTTCTAACAAGTCCTCGCCTCCATTCTTTTCCAATACAGTAAACTATTTTCTAACCATTTTCAAGCCATCATTTAATTATTTTTTTGCCAAAATTATTTAAGTACAAAACGATCAAGAACTGTGTAAACAGGCCCGGATGGGGTAAGCACACTTTTAAACAGACAAAACTGCTCCACTGGTATCTCCCCCCATAACCTGCCACGGGCGGTGCTAATCGCGGAAAGGACACCTTCCCGGCTCGCGGGATAGCGGAAGCGTCCTACCGTCACATGAGGCCGAAACGGCCTAACCTCATCAGGCCAGCCAAGGGGCAGCAATGCGGAATTTATAGATTCATATAATCCCTTGAGACCATTCCCCTTGACACCAACCCAAACCACCTTGGGGTCACCACGATCAGGGAAAACACCCGCCCCTTCTACATTAATTAAAAAGGGGCTGTGTCTCAATGCCACACCTGATAACATACGAGCAATCCCTGTGGCCTGACTGTTGGAAATCTCGTCGAGGAATCTGAGGGTTATGTGAAGGTTGTGACCTTCGACCCATTTTACTCCGGGGAGCCCTCCGGCCAGACCGCCCGCCCAGGTAGATATATCCCTATTCACCTTACCCTCAATCGGAATGCCCACAAAGGCCCGCATCCCCTGAGCAAAGACCCCCCTCCGAAAGCCTATCCGGCACGTGCAGGCAGTCCCACAGAAAAGTAAGGGCCTCCTGGGCCGCCCATTTTTTTACGGTATCCCTGTCACCCGGGAACACGCGGTGGCGCCACCAAATACCCTCGGGGGCTGCCAAACCGAAGTATACGGTTCCAACAGGCTTACCGGGGGTGGCCCCTTCGGGGCCAGCTATGCCCGTGATCGCAACCCCGATATCGGCACCTGAAAGACGCTTAACGCCCACCGCCATAGCTTCCGCAGTCTGCCTGCTAACAGCGCCCCACTCTTTAAGGGTCTTTCCCGGCACATCAAGAAGGCATTCTTTCGCCTCATTGGCGTAGACGACCGCACCAAGCTGGAAGTAAGCCGAGCTCCCTGAGACCGCGGTAATTCGATGACCGACCAAACCGCCGGTACAGGATTCGGCAAGCGCCACTCTCAAACCTCTTTCCCTCAAAACGTTTCCCACCGCCTGCTCAAGTGTTTCCTCATTGGCGCCGAAGACTCGCCAGGCAAGCCGCTCTCGGATGGCACGTTCAACGGGGTTAATCATGGATAGGGCATCTTCCTGGCTATCGGCTTTGGAGGTAATTCTGATGACGACTTCACCAGGGTGAGCGCTAAATGATATAACAGGGTTACCACCCGTAAAATCGCTCCAAGTTGGCAGGGCAACCCGGGTCTCTTCCTCTACTGCGGATTCCCTTAGCCCACATACCTTTAGGGACCGGGATAAAATGACCTTACCCTTTCTCCCGGGAAGACTCCCCAGTAAAGGCAAGACTTCGGTTTGAAGTACGGACCTCATCTCAGAAGGGGGGCCGGGGAGCGCAATAATCAATTTCGAGTCGATTTTAAGTGCAAACGGAAGGGCCGTGCCAACCATATTCTTTAAAAGCCTGGCCTCTTCAGGGGGCATCCCTTTTTTGCCGGGGAGTTTCAGACCGCAGACCTCGGCAATTGCTTCCCGAGTCAGATCATCCGCCGTTAGCCCAAGTCCGCCTGTCGTTATTACGATATCGGACCTGCCAAGGGCCGTGGTCAACGCATCGATAATGGTTTTGAGGTTGTCGCCTACTGTTACGTGGTACCGAACCTCTATGCCAATTGAGGATATTGAAGATGCGATTGCCGGGGCATTACTATCCACGGTCTGACCGAGTAATAACTCGGTTCCGATGGTTAGCACCTCGGCAATCATACTGACCTCCAAAGTTTCTTCAGCCGTTAGGCCACATTATCAATTCCGGATAGCGGCAATGCGAGCTGCATTTCCTTGGCAGCTCCACTTAGGTCTATCATTTCCCTGAGTTCCTGGCCATTCAAGGACTCCCGTTCATAGAGCCGATGCGCAACTTCCTTCATGAGATGGCTCCGCTGCTCGATGATCTCCCTGGCTCTTCTCTCCTGGGCCGAAGTGATTTCCGTCATCACTTCATGAAGCAGGCCGTCCGGGATGGTGTCTTCACTGACGGCGCCCAATCTGGACATGCCTGAGAATACGTATTTCCTGGTCAATTCCAGGGCCTGTTGGTAATCCCCAGTGGCACCGGTGCTACGGCTGCCCAGGAGGAGCTCCTCGGCGACGGCGCCAGACAGGCATCGGCATATCTCGTCCTCAAGGTATTCTCGAGTATATAGATACATATCGCTACCCGGGGTCTGCCGAACAAAGCCGAGCGCCATCCCCGCGAGGCAACCGTTATATTTGAAACCGAGCCGGGTCTCAGAATCTCTCCCACCACGGCATGGCCCGCTTCGTGAACAGCAATGCGGTACCGCTCCTCATTCCCCGGTCGCCGATCCAGTTTTTCGCCCATGATGACTTTATCTATAGCCTCAATGAAATGCTGAGCAGTTATCTCCTTTTCGCCACTACGCATCGCCAGAATCGCAGCTTCATTAGCCAGGCTTTCCAGATGCGCACCAGAGAAACCAAAGGCCTCTTTCGCTATCTGATCAAGGTCAACATCTGCGGCGAGTGGTTTGTTACGAGTGTGCAAGGCCAGTATCTGCCGCCGACCCTCTCGGTCAGGGAGATCCACCCGCACCACACGGTCGAAACGCCCCGGACGCATGAGGGCTTCATCAAGCAGGTCGGCGCGGTTTGTAGCCCCTATCACCAGCACACGAATCTCGTCATCAACCGATAGCCCGTCCATCTCCACTAACAACTGGTTGAGCGTCTGATCGTATTCAAGGTGGTTCTGGTGCTTTCCACGACGACCACCCATTACCTCAATCTCGTCAATGAACACAATTGCACTGTCTTTTTTTTCGCGGCGGGAGAGGTCGCGGGCCTTACGGAAAATCTCCCTGACCCGTTGCGCACCCACCCCCGCGTAAACCTCAATAAACTCCGAACCAGAGGTTGCCAAAAATACCGAACCGGTATAGTTAGCCGCCGCTTTGGCCAGCATCGTCTTCCCGGTCCCTGGGGGCCCTGTCAAAAGAATACCTTTTAGAGGCCTGATGCCCAGGTGTTTTACCGTATCCTGATTGGCTATGAAATCCAGGGCCTCTAACAACTCCTTCTTGGCTGCCCCTTGCCCCCCAATGTCGTTGAAGGTCACAGGCGGTATGGATCCGGATGATCCGGCAACCACAGGGGCAAAACGCCGGTCAAGACCGGGGATGCCAGTCGTCCGGAATAAAAAGAAGACCAGCGCCGCCAGGAGAAGCATCGGCAGGAGGTTAATGCCGTTAATAAACAGGAATATGATCCCTGCAAGTCCGAGGCCGATTACTATTTCCTTATTCAACGACTCAACCCCCTAACCTGAAAGGCACCCGGCCTGTTGGCCGAATCCTCTATACGGGGCAAAAGTTCATAAAGATAACGGTCCCCGCGTTTCAACTGAACATAAAGGAAGCGTGTATCTACAAAGAACTTGGCCTCATCCAAACCAAGCCCCTTAGCTTGTTTTTGCAACTCTTGGGACATGTCGGAAAACCGCCCCGTCGCCAGTGCCTCCTGAAGGGTCAGGTGTAGCTTGTAGAAGTCATCCACCAGCCGTGAATCCCGGTTATCCTGAATATCAAGGATAAAGGACTGGGTTTCCAGGATTTCCTGCGCCCCCTTCTCCAGAGCAAGGTAGGTTTCCCGGAGATTAACCACAGGGGCCAGTTTAACCTTTAATTCAATGTGGCCGTCACGTGCTGCCACCCGGAAGTCCCGCACGTCCTTTCGAGACTCATAGAACCTTGTAAGCGGCTGATCCACACGGCTATAGCGATAAAGGTGGCTCAGCCCAAGCAGGGCAGCCAGTCCAACCGCAAAGAATATAAGCACTAAGGGCAACCGTACACCCTGAAGTTGCATTTATACTAACCCCCTTGTTAGAGAAAAACAGGCGTAAAACGGGTTATACAAATTATATAATTATTTATCAGAAAAAGATTTCGGCAAACTCCGCCACATTTCTCGAAAAATGCCCCTAATTGATTATTGTGACTTTTATCGGTTTGCCAGGGTAATCCCCTTCGACTTTATATACAGACAAGCCTTCCAATGAAAAGGTGTTATCGCCTTTATTATCGAAGGCAATTCTTCCCGTCACACCCTCAAAAACAGGGATTTCGCGGATGGAATTCAAAACATCGTGTCTTTGGGGCACGCCCCCCCTGTCCGAAACATAAAGAATGGCCTGTAACATCAAATTTGCAGAATCATAGGAAAGAGCGGCAAGTGCATCCGGCTGAACACCAAACATCATAAAATACCTCTGCGCCCAGGTTCGTCCCCTGTTGGAATCGGTGAATTCATTCGACAAGGAAGTCAAATATACCTCCCCGCCAGAAGACAGAGATATGCGATAAAATGCTGGCGAATCAAGGCCATCACCGCCCACGAAAACCGCTTTTACACCCTGACGCCGGATTTCGACAAGCAGAGGCCCGCCCTCCGCAAATGTCCCTCCGAAGAAAACGAGTTCGGGGCCTGCATCCTTTATGCTGCTTACCAGGTCACGAAAGTCCCGCGACCCACGGGCAATGCCGGAATACCCCAAAACCTTCAGGCCACGGCCTTCAATTCGCTTCTTGAACAGGTCGGCAAAGCCCTGCCCATACAGTGTCCTGTCATGCACTATCCACGCGGTTCGAACTCGCAACTTTTCGACCAGAAGCGCCAAGACATCGACCTGTTCTTCATCACGCGGACCTATCCGAAAGACAACGGGGAGCTGGCGTTCCGTAAGCTGTGGGGAGGTAGCGGCGACAGACAGGAACGGTATCCCCGCCTGGTTATACCTCTCCGATGCTGGAACGGCGGCCGCTGAGTCAAAATGACCTATAACCCCGATTACGGAAGGGTCCGATGTTATCAGCTCCGCGTTTGCCACCGCCCTGTCAGGGTGCCCCTCATCATACGGTACAACCCCTACGCTTAACCCGGCATCATCCAGGGCAGGTATCTTTTCATCCAAAGCCATCATGATACCGTTTAAGATAGCCTGGCCGCGGTCTTTGAGAGGGCCGCTCAAAGGGACCTGAACGGCTAACTTCAGTCCCTCCTTCTTCTGGCGTTCCACAGCGGTCTTTGTGCACCCCAGGGGAACAACACAAATGGCCAACAAAATAAGGGATAACACCCTTGGAACAAATATCTGCGCACGTTTCAAACGCCCGACCCCCTTAATCATAAATAGGGGCACGGTCCTTGAGGTATTCACTTTTGCACAACACTTCAGTGCGTATTAAAGCCTTGAGAAAGCAGGTGACGGTGAACCTCACCAGCATGGAATGAGCTTCGGACAAAAGGCCCGGCTATAACCGAGGCAAAGCCCTTTTCCAGCCCTTTCCGCCTGTAGGCGGCAAATCTCTCCGGATTAATGTATTCGTGGACGGGCAGGCTCGTCTTGTCAGGGCGAAGGTATTGACCCAGGGTAAGAACATGGCACCCCGCCTCGAGAAGGTCCACCATGGCAGCCTCAACCTCGGCTTCTTTCTCCCCCATTCCAAGCATAAGACCCGTTTTGATCACAGGGCTGCGCCCCCGGTGGTTGAAACCACTTGCTTCTCGCAACACGTCAAGGGATCTTCTGTAGGAACCCTGGGGCTTAACGCGTGGATAGAGGCGGGCTACAGTTTCCAGATTATGATTGAACACATCGGGCCCGGCCTCAAGTACGCTCCTTACGGCCTGCATGTCCCCCATAAAATCCGGCACCAATACCTCAATAGTTACCCTTTCCTTTAATCGCCTCAGGGTGTCAATGACGGAGACGAATTGTGCTGCCCCTCCATCGGGGAGGTCATCCCTGGTTACAGACGTGATAACCACATGCTTTAGGCCCATTTTCTCAACGGCCTGAGCGACCCTGACGGGCTCACTAGCATCGGGGGCAGGCAGAGACTTGGCATGCTGCACGGCACAAAAACCACAGGCCCGAGTACAGGTATCACCCAGTATCATGAAGGTAGCTGTGCCATTACCATAGCATTCCTCCCTATTCGGACACCTCGCGCCCTCACAAACGGTATTCAACCGGTATTCCATAAGGGTATCTCGGGTCTGTCGCGTGCTCCCCGCAGGTCCAAGTTTAATTTTGAGCCATTCTGGCTTCCTTGAGCGTTTTTCCCCCAGCTGTAAATCACATCCACAAAATTATCTATTTTTTGCAAGCGTTTATTCTGGACTGCCGGTTTACCATATGATATACTGCATCTCGACGCTGGCGATAGTCAGTGAATCTATTTATGTAGTTGGAGGTATCAGGTTTGCAAGGCGTAGTCAAATGGTTCAACGCAGAGAAGGGTTACGGCTTCATCACCAGGGATGACGGAGAAGGCGACGTTTTCGTTCACTTCACTGCTATCCAGGAGGACGGTTTCCGTACCCTCGAAGAAGGCCAGCGTGTGGCTTTCGATGTCGTCCAGGGTGCCAAAGGCCCACAGGCCCAGAACGTAATTAAGGCCTAACCCAACTGCGGGTAGTCACAAAAAATAGACTACCAAAGGCGCCTTGTAATTTCCGAATTCAGGGCGCTTTTTCTTTGTATAAGCGATTTGTTTGAATTAACCTCGCCCATTGCCCCGGTCAATCCATTGATGGGAATCAACCATATGCCCTTGATTTAAGCTTATGTAACCCAATTCGTATCTGCGAAGGCGCCGCCGCTTCCGTCTCCGACGCTGTATTCTGCTTATGGCAACCCCAGCAAAAACAGGAACAGCCCCTGCCAACCAAATAAGGTTTTTCCCTTGTTTGACAAGCGGGATTACGGTTTCGGCAGCGACAAGATCGACCTTACCTATGAGATTATTTCCGGCCAGGAAAACGGCTTCACCCACCCGTGTCCCAGCAAATACCGGGGCCTCGAGCGGATCCAGGGGGTTGATATGCATTCGGATCTCCGTTTTCGATGAGCGCGGCAAGGAATAAGAAAAACCTTCTTTAGCAATTACAGGCACCGGGAAGCCATCCCTCACCGGGAGCGCCCCAAGCCGATCGCCAGCCGAGACGCAGCGTTTCTTCTCAAAAACCTCAAACCCATAATCCAGTAACGCCCGCGAATCTTTATATACCCTGTCGGACGTGCTATTTAGGACAACGGCAATCAAAACCCTCCCGTCCCTGGCGGCAGAGAGCACGAGACAGGACCCTGCTTCAGACGCATAACCCGTGTTCACGCCCGTAATATCCCCATCGCCATACAGGAGACGGTTGTGATTGTACAAGGTGCGCGTGCTATCCTTGGCAGGCCAGGGAATCTTATATTCCTTAGTCGCCACCATTCCTGCGAAAACCGGGTTGTTAAGGGCTTTGGCAGTGATAATAGCCACATCCCTGGCCGTGGAGTAGTGGCCTTCGGCAGGTAGTCCATGGGGGTTGACAAACTTACTGTTGCGAGCGCCCAGTTCTGCCGCTTTGGTATTCATCAATTGAGCGAAGCGCTCCTCCGACCCGGCAACGTGCTCCGCCAGGGCTATTGCCGCGTCATTGGCTGATTCCAGTAGTAACGCATAAAGGAGGTTACGCACGGTTTGCGTCTCACCACGGTCCAGGTAGATCCGGCTACCCTCAACCCTGGAAGCATTTTCACTGATCGTAACCAACTCATCTAGCCCTACATTTTCCAGGACAACCAGGGCCGTAAGTATCTTGGTAACCGAAGCGATGGGCAAGCGACGATTGGCGTTATGCTCATACATGAACTGGCTGTTAAACGGATCCATTAGAACTGCAGCCTCCGCAGTCACGTAAGGCACAGTCACGTTAGGCTTAGAGTCAAGGGAACCGTTCGAAGCCCATACTGCCTTTGCGGGCAAGATAAATAGAAGAAGCCCGGTAAACACCCAAAAATATACGAGACGATTTATCAGGGACATGTTCTATTATTTCACCCGTGATGTCGCAGATTCCTCCGAACAGTTTACAAACTCCCCATAGAGGTCATACTCGTCGGCATGGGTTATTCGCACGCAGACAAAGTCACCCGGTTTTATCGGCGCTATATCACGCGTTTGCCCGAGTTTCGGCACCACAAAATTTACCTGACCGTCAACCTCAGGGGCCTGTCCAGACCAACGGCCACGGTAATTACCGGAAGCCCCGCCAATGGCCTCTTCCACAATGACCTCGAGCGTCTTCCCAATATGGCGGGACTGCCTCTCCAGGCTTATTTCGCGTTGATGTTCAACCCCAAGGTGATACCGCCGTTCCTTCTCCTTAGCAGGAACCTGCCCTGACAGCCGGGCTGCGGTTGTTCCCTCTTCCCTGGAATATGTAAAGAAACCGACGTAATCAAAGCGAATCTCTGTGAGGAACCGCAGAAGCTCCTGGAAGTCGTCCTCTGTCTCGCCGGGGAAACCAACTATGAAGCTGCTCCTGAAGACGACCTCCGGCATTCTCCTCCGGATACGGGAGACCAGGTCAAGGAGATCGGGGCGCCTCCCACCGCGTTTCATTCCCGTCAGAACGCTGTCACTCCCATGTTGCAGGGGGATGTCAATGTACTGGCATACTTTGGGCAGGGAGGCCATGGCGTTGATGATGCCGTCATCAAACGTCATCGGGTAATTGTAGAGTAGCCTGATCCACTTAAGGCCTTCAATATCGTTCAGTCTCGAAAGGAGTTCCGGCAACAGGCTCCTGTTCCCGGGCAGATCCCGGCCATAAAAGGTACAGTCCTGCGAAACAAGGTTAATCTCCTTTACCCCATCAGCAACCAGACCCCTTACCTCTCCAACTATCAGGTCCATTGGACGGCTGCGGTATGACCCCCTCAACTGGGGAATCACACAAAACGCACACTTATGGTCACAACCCTCTGCGATTTTCACGTAAGCTGTGCTGCTCTCCGTAAGCCTGAGCCTCGGCAAAGCCTCATCGTACCGGTATGGGATTTCAACCGCTTCGGCAAACCGGCACCCCTCCTGTGACCTTCTCACCGTTTCGACTATGCGGGGGAACTCGTTGGTGCCGATGACTGCATCGATCTCGGGTATCTCTTTCAGCAACTCGCCCGAATACCTCTGCCCCAGGCACCCGCTGACGATCAATCTGCCTATACGCCCGGAGGTCTTCAGCGAGGCCAGTTCCAGTATGGTATTGACCGATTCCTGCTTGGCGGCATCAATGAAACCGCACGTGTTAACCACGCAGAAATCCACCCTTAAACCATCCTGACCCAGGACTTCATCTGCAGAATGTACAGGCAGGATATTAAAACCGGCCTGTCGTAACAGGCCCAGCATGTTCTCACTATCGACGGTGTTCTTGGCGCATCCCAGCGTGACGACGGCGGCATTGAGCTCGTTTGACAAAGGACCATTCCTCCCCTTGCATAAGTTAACACCCGCTGCACCGGCTGGCAAAGAGGTTATTAACGAGGTAGGATTGGCGAGCAGAAACCAATTGCCGGGGTGAGAGCATGAAATTCGAAACCAGCATCACTGAGACCAGACAAACTATCGCAAAGGCCAGGCAGGACGGCCTTTCCGTGGGTTACGTCCCCACAATGGGGTATTTCCATGATGGGCATCTCTCCCTCATCCGTACGGCAAGGGAGTCCTGCGGTTTTGTTGTAGTCAGCATCTTTGTAAACCCCCTCCAATTCGGGCCGAAAGAGGACCTGGCAGCCTATCCACGCAACATTGAGAGGGATTGCAGCCTGGCGGCTCAGGCGGGCGCCGACCTTGTTTTCGCCCCTGGTGAAGGGGAGATGTACAGACCTCGGTTCAGCACGGCCGTAGAGGTAGGCAGGCTGGGTACGGTTCTCTGTGGCGCTTCACGCCCCGGTCATTTCCGCGGCGTGGCAACCGTTGTCGTGAAACTCCTTAATATCGTGCGCCCCGATGTCGCATTCTTCGGCGAAAAGGATGCCCAACAGCTCATTATCATCCGCAGGGTGGTCGAGGACCTTGACATCCCCACGACCATCAAGGGCATACCCACCGTCCGCGAAGCTGATGGCCTGGCAATGAGTTCGCGGAACGTGTATCTGACCCCTGAAGAACGCGGTGCAGCCCCGGTCATATACCGTGCCTTGCTGGCAGCCGAAGATGCTATAAAACGTGGCGAAAGGCGCACGGCTGAAGTCCTGGGGGTGATCGGCGGGGTCCTGCAAACGGAACCCCTGTTGAAACCAGACTATTTCGCCGCAGTGGGGCTCCATGATCTCGAAGAGCGTCCGACGCTGCAGGGGGAGATCCTCCTGGCAATTGCGGCCCGTATTGGTAAGGCGCGCTTAATAGATAACCTGCCCCTTGATGTGTCAGACACGGTCAAGCGTATTGCAATCTAGTTCGACTCTTGCCAATCGCGGGTTGTTTATGTTATATTTTTCCAGTGAATATGGTCATTGCCTGCCCCTGCTCCAGGCAGCCCGCTGAAGGGTCCGGTATTGAAGGTTTCCTGACATCCCTTCGAGGCTGCCGGTTCTTCTTGTCGTTAAAAAGGTATTGGGCATTTCAGCCTGCCCGCCCGGCACGCCTAGTGCCGTTTCCTTCCGGGCTGGATCCCCGTCTTTCCAAACTACTTGCATCCAGGGGTATCGGTGCCCTTTACTCGCACCAGGCCCAGGCCTTTGAATTGGCATCCTCGGGGAATGACGTCGTTGTGGTTACCCCTACTGCATCGGGGAAAACACTCTGTTTCAACTTGCCCGTTTTTAACCTGCTTCTTCACGACCAACAGGCAAGGGCCATCTACCTCTTCCCAACCAAAGCACTTGCCGCTGATCAATTATCTACCCTCCTTTCCCTGTGCAAAGGGCTCGCCGAGCAACCGCCGGGGACAACGCTGAATCTGTTTCCGGCGGTTTATGACGGGGATACGAACATGCGAGACAGGGAGAGGGCGCGAAACCAGGCCCGTATACTGCTGACCAACCCCGATATGCTTAATTACCGCATCCTCCCGGAAAGCCACCTTTGGCTGGACTTCCTGGAAAACCTGCGTTTCTTAATAATCGATGAAATACGCCTCTATCGAGGCGGCTTTGGGAGCCATGTGGCCAACGTCCTAAGAAGGCTCACGGCGCTAACCCCGGGGTCCGGCGTCAGGATGCGGATTATAACCTGTTCCGGGACCATCGCTAACCCGGGAGAGCACGCCTCTGCGCTCTGCGGGAGGAAGACCAAGATTGTGGCGGAAAGCGGCGCCCCCCGAGGCCCGCGTCACCTGATTGTTGCCGACCCTCACCGGTTGGGAACCAAAGGCGATGCATACCCCCTGCTGAACTGCGCGGTTTTGCTCGGACGTCTGCTCCTGAGGTCAGGTGTTCAGGCGGTTATATTCGCCAGGCGGCACGAGGAAGTCGAGTTACTGGTCCGGTTGTTGCGTCTGGCCGTCGGGAAAGACCATCCACCGGAGGCCATACAGGGTTACCGCGGCGGCTACCTGCCGGGCGAACGCCGACGGATCGAGGAGGGCCTCCGCCACGGCACTGTGCGCCTTGTTATAAGCACCAGCGCCCTGGAGGTCGGGGTTGATGTCGGCGGGCTCCGCGGATGTGTAATCTGCGGTTACCCGGGCAGCATGGCAGGCCTCTGGCAACAGGCAGGCCGGGTTGGTCGTGACGGAAGCCCTTCAGTGATTATCTTGCTTACGGGGCGCCAGGCCATTGATCGCCACCTGGCGGCGTTTCCCGAATTAATATTCAGCGCAGGACCCGAGTTCGCCCACATCAACCCTGATAACCCCATAATCCAACAGCAACACCTGGAAGCGGCCGCCGAGCACAAGGGGGCGCCAATCCGTGGGGCTGAAAAACCTTCCTCACATTTACTAACCACAAACGGACAGGAGATTGGCGCCCTGGGCAGTTCCCGTGCCGGATTGAAGCACCCGGGGGCGATTTACCTCCACAACGGGGAATCTTATCGTGTCACAAGCTATAAGAGAAGGGCTTCGGGGTACCGGTTCGAACTGGAGGCTACGACCCAAAATCACCTCACGGCGCCCAAGCTGGCCTCAGCCCTCCTTTCAGCAGTCCCGGTGGAATCCTGTTGTTTTTCGAATCCGCCCGGCCTGGGAAGCGTCTATATACACCACGGAAAGGCAACCCTGGTTAAGTCGGGTACCGTCCTGACACGGTTTGACCCCAGAAAGGGCAGGACCTCCGCCTGGGAGAGGGCTTCCCTCGGGGAGGCTATACCGGTGCGAACCTGGTGGATGACCCTGCCTTCGACACTGAATGAAGTGAGCGCCCCTGAACAACTGGCCAAGATTCTGTCGTTTCTGGGTCAACTGATAATTCTTGCCTTGCCCAGGCTCATACTTTGTGACCACAGCGACGTAAAGAGCATGTCCCACCCCTGCCACCCGTGGACAGGCCTGCCTACCCTGTATCTTTACGACACGTTTCCAGGTGGTAGCGGGATCATTGAAAGCGCATACCGCCAAACCCCTGAGCTCCTGCACCGAACCCTGCTATGGGACAAGGGGATGGCCGGGGACCTCAACCGTTCTCCAAGCATCCCGTCACCCGGAACCGGCATCGAACAGCAAACCACGAAGCTCATTGAATCAATCCTGTACTACCGTTTGGATAGCAATCATATCTCTTTTCCGGGTGATACTTGCCACCAGGGAGGGGTCATGGCCTTTGCTCGTCCTCAACTTGACGGGTGACATAAGAAAAAAGGGGATTGTCGTACTATGCCTCGCCGGTATCCTGGTT
>DYIG01000006.1:21932-23372 GCA_020723725.1 Thermaerobacter marianensis
CCCGCCACACCCGTGAGCACTACACCGAAGGCACTGAGGCAGGTGACGACGGATAAGAGTGTCATAGCCCTGACCTTTAACATCACCTGGGGCGAGAATGTTCCAGTCAGCGTTCTGGATCGATTGAAGCAAGCAGGCGCCAAGGCAACGTTTTTCGTCTCAACACCCTGGGCCAAGGCACACCCCGATATTGTTCAACGGATCCTCAAGGAGGGGCACGAACTCGCAAGTTTAGGGTCAAGACCGGTGGACCTGACCCGGTACCCCCGAGAGGTTGTCTTTGAGGAAATCAAGGAATCTGTCAGGGCCCTCGATGAATTGACCGGCAAAAAGCCGATGTTCTTTCGTCCCCCTAACGGCGGCCTGGATGATATCGTCATGGAGGCCGCAACAGATTCAGGGATGGTCACGGTATTATGGAACGTAGATTCCCACGACTGGTCACTCCCAGGGCCGGATTATATCGTCAGGCGAGTGGTTTCCCGCGTAAAGCCGGGCTCGATTATCCTCTTCAACGCCAGTGACTCTAACAGGGATACGCCGGACGCCATAACGCCCATAATCCGGTCCTTCAAGGAAAAGGGGATAGAAACAGTGACGTTGCCCGAGCTGATCAACGTTAGCGGAACAACCCCCGCAACAGGAGACGCCTCCAGAATGGCGCCTTCGGAACCTCAACCGTGGTAACCAGTGGAACACGCCCAAAGACCTCCATGCCCCTGGTTACAGTAAGTGACCCTACTATGGTGCCCGCTGGCACCGGGGCCGTGACGGTTGGAACAGTGTTTACAACCGTTTTCACTGTTTTCAGGTCTGCGTTCCTGACGACAAGCTTCAGATCGCGCACAGGCGCCAGTGGAACGGTATCCTGGAGGCCGCCTTCAACCGGCAAATACCGGACGGTCTCCCCAGCCGGCGCAAAATTCCTCAGTGAAAAGTTCTTGAACCCGTATTCCAGCAACCTCTGTGAATCCCCCCACCGGTCATCGCTGTGGAGGACTACCGCAATCAATTGTTGCCCATATCTTGTGGCTGAAGAAACCAGGCACTTACCTGCGGCTGAAGTGGTGCCTGTCTTGACCCCGTCAGCCCACTGGTAGGAAAAGAGCAGGTAATTTGTATTATGAAGTTCCTTATTAATGGCCTTCCCTGCAGGGTCATTACCACAGACGGTTGCTTCCTGGGTGCAAACAAGGCGCGCAAACTCACCCTTTTCTAGGGCGTGCCGTGCCATCATCGCCAGATCGTAAGCCGAGGAAAAATGGTTAAGCTCCGTGAGCCCGTGGGGATTCCGGAAGCGGGTGTTCCTCAGACCCATCTCCCGAGCCCGGGCGGTCATAAGCACTCCGAAATCCCCTGCCGTGCCGGCAAAGTGCTCGGCAATAGCCTCAGCGGCATCATTACCGGACACCATCATCAGCCCTGTAAGGAGGTCCTTAA
>DYIG01000007.1:0-15704 GCA_020723725.1 Thermaerobacter marianensis
GAAAATGTGCTCCCCGAGCGCTGCCTGAACAACCTTATCATTCCGCAACTCCTGAAGGGCCTCATCCAGGCTGCCAGGGAGGCTTTCGATCCCAAGTTCGGCGCGCTCCCTTGCCGTCATGTGATAAATGTTTCTATCCACTGGGGCAGGCGGGTTCATCTTGTTAATGACCCCGTCCAGTCCAGCCTTTAATGTTACAGCCATGGCCAGGTAGGGGTTACACGAAGGGTCCGGGCTGCGAAGTTCAAGCCGTGTGGACAGGCCGCGCTTCGCCGGGATGCGGATCAGCGGGCTACGGTTTTGCTGGGACCAAGCTATATAGACGGGGGCCTCATATCCCGGGACAAGTCTCTTATACGAGTTCACCAGCGGGTTCGTAATTGCGGTAAAGGCGCGGGCATGCTTCATCAGGCCACCGATAAAGTGAAGGCAAAGGTCACTAAGCTGCCACTCCTTACTGGGATCGTAAAAGGCGTTGTTGTTCCCATTGAAGAGAGACATGTGCATGTGCATGCCCGACCCGGCCATGCCAAAAAGGGGCTTGGGCATAAAGGTTGCGTGCAGGCCGTGCTGGGCGGCTATTACACGCACAGCCATACGAAAAGTAACGACGTTGTCGGCCGTCCTGACCGCATCAGCGTATTTGAAATCGATTTCGTGCTGGCCAGGGGCCACCTCGTGGTGTGAAGCCTCTATTTCAAAACCCAGACCCTGAAGGGTTTCGATGATTGCAGCCCTGGCTTCCTCCCCTTTATCGACCGGAGCCATATCAAAATAGGCCGCACTGTCAATGGTCTTGGTTGTTGGGGTGCCGTTTTCATCCTTGAGGAAGAGGAAGAATTCCGGTTCCGGGCCAACGTTTAAGGTGTATCCCATTTCCTCCGCTTCCGCGAGGGCGCGCTTCAGAGTGGACCGAGGACAGCCGATAAACGGGGTCCCATCCGGGTTATAGATGTCACATATCAAGCGAGCCGTCTTGCCGACGCTTCTACCCTTCCAATCGAAAACAACAAACGTTGAGGGATCGGGGCGTAAGTACATGTCCGACTCCTCAATACGCACAAACCCTTCTATTGAGGACCCGTCAAACATCAGCTCACCAGCCAGTGCTTTGTCGACTTGGCTTACGGGTATATCCACGCTCTTTAGGACCCCGAGAATGTCGGTAAACTGCAAACGGAGAAACTGGATCTTCTCTTCACTGATAATTCGCTTTACGTCATCAACAGTGTACTGTCCCAATTAGGAATTTCCCTCCTCTATTTATGCCCCATCATCCTCATCCCTCCGGCGACGCAGGATTTCCATGAGGCGTGCCTCGTCGGTTACGGGGTAAAGGGACCTCAATCTCCCCCCAGCGGAGTCCGCTGGCGGGGAATACCCCTGCTTTTCAGGGTGGTTTCCCCCCTCCCCTGTCACCTCTCTGTCGACAAATTCTTTGATATTCTGCAGACTAATTCCTTCTGCCAGCAATTTTTTTATCAATTGAAGGCGCTCTACCTGTGCCCTGGAGTAAAGACGCTGTTTCCCTGAGGTGCGAGCAGGGTTAATCAAACCCTTCCGCTCGTAGTAGCGGATCTGCCTGGCGGTGAGTCCCGCAAGCCTTTCCACTGAGCCTATTGGATAGACGGGTATCTCACGGTCATTGCGCTGGTTGTCCATGCGATTACTCCCGGTTATAGTTTTTGTTAGGTATGAGGTATATTTCGCCAGGATTTCTAACATTCCTCCGGCGAGAAGGAAGTAATTTGTAAACTACTTTGACACGGGGGACAGGCCTGTTCCACTTAACTAAGGCCCTTTATTCTTTTATGAGGTAAAGCAGGTTGTCCTCTACACGGTACAAAAGTGGGGCAACCGTGATTTTGGGGTACCGCTGACGAAGACTCGCCACCTGTTTTAGCACAAAGTCGATTTCCTCTGAGATCTCAAACAATGGGGCGAAACTATGGAAGTGTGCCAGTGCCCAATCGTGGTCCCACCCGGCCTTCTCAACAAGACCTGAAACAAAGGCTTCCTTTTTGGACGCTACATTGACCATTCCACAATTGGTATGACCAATTACCGCAAGGGCCTTTACACCACCCACGCTTATGGCATATGAAATTGTAAACTCACTATGGGAAAGGTTTGCACCGCCAGAGCGGATGACATAGGCAAACTTGGCGGGCAGCTGGAGGTTTTTCCGGTGATCCATACACATGCCAATTAGCATCTCTGCTTGGTTATAGCTACCAAATGGGGCGCCTAGATTATGGTACTTAAGGAGTCTTTCCACCGGGGTTCCCCGGTAATCTGGGAGAATGTCGTCGGCCGCATTAACGGGCAGCAGGCGATCCATAAGAATAACCCCTTTAGATTCACGATTTATACTTCATAGATTACTCACGTAAAATATACCGTTAACCTATAGGGTAGCGTCAAGGCACTTAAGCTCTAGTGAAAAAGTACTAACGATATGCGCCCAAAACGGAGTCGCCTTGTATCAATAAGGCCTGCCGGATGTCGGCCAGATTTATGGTGACCATATCATCCCTTTTACAGCAACGCCCCTCCTTAAGACGGACCGCTTGCCGCCTGATGGCTTTCTCTACTATATTGCGGATCAACCGGGCGTTCCCCTGGCTGATTACCCGGTCCATACCGGGCTCCTTGAGCCAGGTCAGAACCCTCATGCGCGCATCGGGATCCAGCCGGTAGTCGCGTTCCCGGAGCATGTGTTCGATTATCATCATGAGCTCCGATACGGTGTAATCGGGGAAATCTATATGCACAGGGAACCTCGAACGGAGCCCTGGATTCTGACGGAGGAACCACTCCATTTCATCGTGGTATCCAGCCAGAATCACCACCAGCTCATTTTTGTGATCCTCCATGCCCTTAACCAGCGTGTCAATAGCCTCCTTGCCGAAATCCTTCTCCCCCCCGCGAGCAAGGGAATAGGCCTCATCGATAAACAGGACCCCACCAACGGCCTTCTTGATGTGTTCGCGCGTCTTTTGAGCGGTATGGCCGATGAACTCCCCTACCAGGTCCGCCCTCTCAACGGACACAATGTGTCCCTTCTCCAGGAACCCTAATTCTTTAAGCATTCGACCGATAATTCCGGCCACAGTGGTCTTGCCTGTGCCAGGGTTACCCTTGAAAACCATATGGAGGACCTGGGGCTCGGCCTTCAAGCCGGATTCCCTGCGCCTTTGCTGGACCCACAGGAATGCCTCGAATTCATAAATCAATTCCTTGACTTTACGCAGGCCAATAAGTTCGTTGAGCTCCTTTGAAACTGAGCTTGCCGGGATGTTAATCGTGCCAACATGGCAGTTTGTTCGGCCATTCAGGGGTTCCTGTGCCTGGCCATTGCGGAGTTTCCCAGGTCTTACGTGACCATTTTCAACTACCGAAAGGTCCGTTTTCACACCATTACCCCTCTTCTCTTCCAGGAGAAGGCGGAATGCCTCCCTCCCGGAGATACTCCCCCGCTCCAGGAGGCGCGCAATATCATGAAAAGCCATGCCGCAGCCTGGACCGCCTCCGGTTCGAGACCCACTCATCACGCGACCACCCATTGAGGCATTTTACGGCTCGAGGAACATGTTCGGTGCCTGACCCACTACCCGGCGAGACCTTAATCATCGTCATCTTTTTCGTCGTCGCCATGACCACCGCCCTCTTTACCACGTCCGAAACCGTGGCAGGCCGAACAGGGCTGCGCCTGTTTCAGGCTGCTAGGGTGGCAGTCCGTGCATGTCAGGTGTTCCATATGCTCGCCGAATTCTGGTATTCTAGGGTGCCGGAAGGTCGATGGTTCCCAGGCCTTTGTCGAATGGCAGCTCGAACACGACATGCCGTTGGTGCTTCTGTGGAACCAGTCTCGCGGTGCTGAGTGACAGGAACTGCAGGACTGACCCGTTGCCTCACTGTGGCTGAAACTCACGCTATCCCACTTCTGAGTCGACTTGTGACAAGAGGCGCAACTCGTCGACTGGATCCCGGAGTGTGCCTTCTTGCCCTCTGCGGCATGACACTGACTACAATTCCGCTCCTTACCAGCATTAAGGTATTGGTGATCAAACTTGGCCGGTTTCCAGGCCTTCGTGCCGTGGCAGGCCTTGCAGTCGTTGCTTACGTTGGCATGCAGACTTCCTCGGGGAACGGAATGGCAATCCGTACAGGCCTGGCCCCTTACCTCGTTATGAGTGAAGCTAATCTCCTCCCACGACTTGGTTGACTTGTGGCAGGAATCGCAGGTCGTAGACTTGATATCAGGGTGCGCCTTTCGGCTGTCCTGGGCGTGGCAGCGGTTACAGTCCTTCTCCAAGCCCTGTTTAACCAGCTGATGATCGAATTCAGCCGGCTTCCACTTATTGACGTTATGGCAGGCCTGACAATCATCGCTCACCGAAGCATGGAGATCACCCTCCGGGATGGCATGGCAAGACACGCAGGAAACATTGGGTACAGCCTCGTGGTCAATGCCGATGTCCTTCCAGGACTCCGTGGACGAGTGACAGGCTGAACAACCCTCATATCTAATATCCGGGTGGGCTTCCGTAGCCTCAGTGCCATGGCATTCGCGACAGGCAGGTCGTGTTGCGGGATTCCCTCCTATACCCGCGCCCACAGCGATGAGATCGTGTTTGAATTCAGCCGGTTTCCAGCGCTCCACGTCGTGGCAGGCCGCACAATCGGAATCACGTGCGCCCTGTTCCTTGGGCAAGGAAACGTGGAAATCCTTTGTGGGGCCAAGGTGGCAGCTGGCACAGGGTTTCTCGGATACATCCCGGTGACTGAAGGAGACCCGTTCCCAGTCCTTGAAGTCGTGACACGCCTTGCAGTTGCTATCATCCATAAAAGGGTGGGCTTCCTTGCCCTCTGCCAGGTGGCACTTATTACAGTTCGTTGTTCCCGATTCGTGATAAGCCAGTGTGATTATCCCGTTTTCCCCTTTATGTTCAGTGTGGCAGTCAAGGCATTTCTCGCCGTCCGGGGCGGAATGCATTGATGCCACCGCGGGTGAGACCTTGGTCGCGCCCCGGCCTTCAAGGTCCGCCATGATATGGCAATCGCCACCCAGGCAGCCATTTGCTATGGCACCCTTGAACGGCGAATGACATGTCATGCAAGTGGCTTTGTCATGGTCCTTGATAACCTCTCCAGGAGAGTAAAGGCTTGTGCTCAGCCTTGAACTCAGACCGCTTCCAAACGCCAGCGCAGAGGCTGAAATTAAAGCGGTAATAATCACGGCAATATAAAAAGACTTAGGAGCGTTATTCAAAGCAATACCCCCGGAAAAGTTATCTTTAAAAATGATTCGAAGGAATTCTTAAATTTGTGTTTAAAACAGAGCAATTACCTTAAATAACCACTTAGGGTGGGCCTTTTTCATCGGGCCTTTAACGCGCTGCTGCCCATGCCTCGCGGTCCACAAGCCACGTCAGGGTCCCGTGAACCGGCTGCACAAGCTGTGCCGGGGTTTGTTCAAATGTTTGGGCTTCATTGCACTTCCTGTTCAGCGTGGCGGCAAGCGCCTTACCTTTCCCCTTGCCGCTTACCAGAAACATAACATACTCGGCTGCACAGAGCACCGGCAGGGTGAGGGTTATGCGATAGGACCCCAGGTGTGTCACATAGGGGGCGGCTACCAGACGCTGCTTCTCGTGAAGCGCCGGGGAATTCGGGAATATAGACGCTGTATGGCCATCCTCACCCAGCCCCAGCAGGATCAGATCGAACCGTGGTTCGCCGGACAAGTCTGGGTTATCAAAGGACCGGCGGATCTCCCTCTCGTAGGCTAAGGCGGCATTTTCAGGGTCTCCGGTGGTCGGCATGGGGTGAACATTCCCCGGCGGGATCGTAACCCGTGAGAGAAGGGCTTCGTAAGCCATGCGGTAATTGCTGTCGGGGTGGTCTTTGGGCACCCAGCGTTCATCACCCCAGAAGACCTCGACCTGCTTCCAAGAAACCTTACCAGCAAACGGCTCGGTCGACAGAATGCGGTACATCTCCCTGGGGGTACGGCCGCCGGCCAGGGCCATACGAAAACAACCGCGCATCTTGCTCGCCTGAGCAGCCAACCTGGCAAAACGGTCAGCCCCTTCCCTCGCCAATTCCTCGCTATTACGGCAAAGGAAAACCCCTTCCTTCATGGTTGACGCCACCAACGGCCGTCCCTGGCCAGGAGGGAATCGGCCTGAGGCGGCCCCCAGAACCCTGCGGCGTAAGGGTTAGGGGTGATTTCCTTACGCGCCTCCCAGCCCTCCAGGATTGACGTGATGACAGCCCAGGCTGCCTCCACCTCGTCATGGCGCATGAAAAGGGTCGAATCCCCGTTCATGCAGTCCAGGAGCAAACGTTCATACGCCTCGGGGAGCTGCTTGTCAAAGGCGTTGTAGTGGAATTCCATGTTAACGGGACGGATATGTAGCGCCGGACCAGGGTTCTTGGCTCCGAAACGCAGGAAAATCCCCTCGTCGGGCTGGATACGCATCACAAGGAGGTTTGGTTCCGTGCTGGCGGCGGACTCCGGACCAAAAATCGTCAGTGGTGTAGCGCGAAACTGGACCGCGATCTCCGTGACGCGGTGCGGAAGACGTTTGCCCGTCCGCAGGTAAAAGGGGACCTCTGCCCAGCGCCAATTATCGATAAAAAGCCTTAAGGCAACAAAGGTATCGGTCTGTGAATCAGGTGAGATGCCCTTTTCCTCAAGATAACCGGGGACGGCCTTACCTCCAACCCAACCTGCGGAATACTGCCCTCTGACGGTATCACGCGCCACTGTTTCAGGTGTATAAGGCCTGATGGCTCGCAATACCTTTACCTTTTCATCCCGGACGGCATCCGATTTAAAAGTCGCCGGCGGTTCCATGGCCGTGAGACAAAGCAATTGCAAGAGGTGGTTTTGAACTATGTCACGCAGGGCGCCAGCCTGGTCATAGTAGGCGCCCCTGGTGCCGATACCGTCGGTTTCGGCCACTGTAATCTGCACGTGATCCACATAAGTCCGGTTCCAAACGGGTTCAAGTATGCTGTTGGCAAACCTGAACACTAGGATATTCTGCACCGTCTCTTTCCCGAGATAGTGATCCATCCGGTAGATTTCGTCCTCCTGGAAGTGGTCCAGGATGGTTTGATTAAGGGAACGGGCGGTCTCCAGATCCCTGCCGAATGGCTTCTCCACCACCAGACGCGTCCATCCACCCCTGCGGCGGATTGCCTTCCCCTGCCCGGTTTTCCCCAGGCCCTCCACTATAGTCGGGTAGAGCCTCGGCTGGGTAGCCAGGTAGAAAAGCCTGTTCCCCCGCGTCCCCTGTTCGTGGTCCAAACGGTCGAGGAACCCCGCCAGTTTGGCATAGTTTTGTTCCAGCTCGGCATCGAACTGAAGGAAATTGAGGTTGCCCTGTATCCTTTCCCATACCGCCTCGTCAAAGGGACGCCGGGAGAAACGCTCCACGGCACGCTGAAGCCGGGTCCGGAACTCCTTTTTTGCCAGCGGCTTTCGTGCCAAGCCAACCAGAGCGAATTCCTTGGGGAGGAGGTCGTCAAGGGCCAGGTTATAGATCGCAGGTATCAGTTTGCGGGTGGTGAGGTCCCCAGTAACACCGAAGACAACAAGAACAAAGGGATCCGGTTTATGCATTGTTCACTCTCCTGTAACGGAATGGCTGAAGAGCTTGTGACCGCCAAATTCCTGCCTCAAAGCGGCGATCCACTTGGCGGCGAAGGAATCCTCTTGCCTGGAAAGGAATCGCGCCTGCAGGGAAAGGGTGATCACCGGCGCTGGCACCCCGAGATCAACAGCCTCTTTGGCGAACCAGCGTCCCTCACCTGAATCCTCTACGTAGCCCCGAATCCCTGCAAGATCAGGCTCCTTCTCCAACGCCCTTTCCGCTAATTCAAGGAGCCAGGAGCGGACCACGCTACCCTTGTTCCACAGGGCGGCTATCTTCGCCAGGTCCGGCTTGAACGGAGAGGACTGCAGCAGTTCAAACCCTTCGGCATAAGCCTGCAGGAGGCCGTATTCTATGCCGTTATGAACCATCTTGAGGAAATGACCGGCGCCGCTCTCCCCGACACGGGCATAACCCCCTTCTGGGGCCAGGGAACGAAAGATGGGCTCCGCCACCCGGAAGGCCTCCTCATCCCCGCCCACCATGAGGCAGTATCCATTCTCCAAACCCCAGATACCCCCGCTTGTACCGGCGTCCAGGAAGTAACAGCCTTTCTCCGCAGCCGTTTTAGCCCGGCGAATGCTGTCCTTGTATAAAGCATTGCCGCCCTCGATAATGGTATCCCCGGACGAAAGCAGGGCGAGAACATCCTGATAGGTCTTCTCGGTGGCCTCCCCTGCGGGAACCATTAGCCAGACGACTCGTGGCTGTTTCAACATACCAACCATTTCCGCCAAGGATGATGCCCCGTCTGCCCCTTCCTTCACCATCTCTTTAACCTTCTCCTCGGACCGGTTATAGACCACAACCCTATGACCGCCCCGGAGTAGCCTTTTCACCATTGCACTGCCCATGCGGCCCAGCCCCACAAAACCAAGCTCCATTTAGCCAACCCTCCGTATCGTCGAGGTTATATACTCATACATTATTGTTGCCATTGTTGCCGAAGGTTGCAGCCTGCCGCCTTCAAATGTCTCCCAGATATTGCCTTGGCAAACTTCACCTGGGGGGCTAAAATATATTATTATCGACAGACAGCAACCGCCTTTTTAGTATCTATCTATCACGCCTTAGTCGTAACCGGGAAAGGGGTTATACCCACATGGATAACTTCGCTCAAGGGGCCCATCAGTTTTACCACGGTTTGCAGAAAGTCAGCTCCCTGTTGCCGCAACTGGAGACTATGAGCCTGCGTATGCTGGCCCGCGCGGACCAGCTCAGGGCGGCTGCCGAAAACCTCAGAGCCTGTAACGAGAACCTGATTCAAGCCGTAGAGAGGCTTTCGGCGATTTCCCAGGAGATGCGTGACCAAACAGCTTAGTGATTCAAACATAAGGGTGAAAAGGGTTTATGAGGAACCATCAGATTCGGATGGTTACCGAATCCTGGTTGACCGCCTTTGGCCGAGGGGTCTTTCCCGAGAGAAAGCGGCTATTTCACACTGGTTTAAGGACCTCGCGCCATCGGACGGCTTGCGGAGGTGGTTTTCTCACAACCCCGCAAGGTGGCCGGAATTCAGGGAGAGATACATGGAGGAATTGCGTCAGCCCGATAGGGCAGAACGCCTGAAGGAACTAACGACACTGCTTTCAAGGGGAACCCCAAAGGAGAGGGTCACCCTCCTGTTTGCAGCCCGTGACCCAATTCATAACAATGCTATGGTGTTGAAGGACTTCTTGGAGAATCTAATCCCTGCCCTCACTCATCAGACTGACAGCAAAGATAATGGCTCCCAGAAGCAGCAAGATGCTGAACCAGAAGGCGCTTGATATAAAAGGCGCCGGTTTAAGAGGTAGTTGAAAAACCAAAGCAGAGCCTGCCACGAACAGGGACCCGACCATGCCCGCAGTGCCGACACAATGAACCCAAAAGTGAAAAGCCTTTAATTTCCCAGCCGACCCTTTTTCATTCTGGCCTGTTACCCATGAGTAGATCAACCCGATGAAGATGCTCGTTGCCGCACCCAGCAACTCGTTGTGCAGGTATCCCACGAAGAGTTGCCGCTGCTGTCCCAATTCCATTAACGGGGGCCATACGGCTGTGGCAAGCTGCATCACCAGTCTCGCGACAAAGAACGCCAGGGCCATTCCGAAGAAAAGAGACACCACCCCGCCTTGACCTCGGACCAGGGGGGCTACAGGGGGTTCGACCACTCCGGTCCCGTTAAAATAGGCAGTCCAGGCAGTGTAAATAAAGACTGAGTAAGGAATAAGTATGGCCACCCTTGTTATTCCACCTAGCCAGACCAGCACGGCGTTGAGACCATAGGGTTGAAGCCACATTAGGAACCCTGGGAGGGTCAAAAGCGCCAAAGCAAGGATTAACCGCCCCCCAACTTGAGCCGTGCCAAGTCTCCGGTCAAGGTCCGGTATGGCATAGGCAGCTAAACCGAAAAGCCCAGTGAATAACCAGCCGTCCACGAAATTGTGCAGAAACAGATAGACGCCGACATTCTTAAGCAATTCATTTTTGACCCCCATAACGGTTAAGGCTGTGATTAGCCAGGTACCGGCGAATGCCACCAGGAGGTAGATGACCGATACGGCCAGGGCCTTTGCCGAAAAGGGCCGGGGATGGGGAATCAGGAGGTAGTTCTTATAGAAAATGTAGGCGTGGGAGTACCATAAGAATCCGTTTAAGGCCGAGAAAACGATGGAAACAGGGTTATACCCCCCCGCTCCAAAGCTGATAAATGCCCCCAAGGTCATGACCACTATCGCATATAGCTGCAGGTTGGCCAGTCTCCCGGCCTCCAGCGGGCGTTTAGTCAACGCGGGCAAAATGTAATAGGTGGCGCCCATCATGGCCAGAGAGGCCCAACCGAAATAGGCGACATGCGAATGGGCATGAATCATGTTTTTGAAATCCAGGCCAGGGAAAGGGAACACGTATTGAGCGCGCAGGTATACCCCTGCCGCTGCAAGCAGTAGGAAGAAGAAGACGGAGGTCAGAAGATACCTCCGCCCTGAAAGGGTCAGACCCATCCTATAGACCACTCCATTTTATTTCTTGTTTTCTTCTACGGGGAAGCCAAGGGCTTTCTTGACCTGGAGGCTGGCCTGAGCCGCCTTCCTGACCTCCGATTTAGCTAGCTTTATTTGCTGCGTCGCTAACCCGGAAATCTCCGGCTTCTTTTCTCCATTTAGAAACTGCAGCGCGTACTCCCTGGCCTGTTGCCAGGCCTTTACCGCAGCGACCATACTGAGCCTGGCCTCGTTCAGGTAAGCCTGATGCTCTTTCTTTAACACTTCGGGCGCCTTCATAGCCTCTAGTATCGTGGCGGCCTCCGCCAGTTCCTTATCAATTCCCTCGATCGACTGAACGGCATGCTTTTCAGTGAGTTTCTCTTCGGCTAACGCTGTAAAGGTTTTCTGCCACGTATAGTCAACAATATCAAGCTTATTGGCTGCCCTAAGCAATTGGAAACGCCACTCCAGATAGGCCCTTTTGGCGGGGTCTTTTTCGTTGGTAATATAAGATGGCAGAACATCATTATTATCCTGGTCCGCTGTTTTTGCTAAAGCGCTCTTTCCATCTTTACCGGCTTTTGCTTCCTTACCGACCGTTGCCTTTTGTTGAACAGCTTTTTTATCACCTGATTTGCTCGATTTATCGGAGCCTGTCTGTTTAGCCCCACTTGAACACCCGGATATCAGAAGACTGGCTGTTAAAAGAAGCGTCATCACACGCATTTTTCCATTAAAAAGTAATGGTATTACATTTTTATTAAAATTCATTCTTACACCTCGCTCATTTTTCATCCGTGTCATATCTTCTGTTATTATACCTGATGTTGTCACCTTAACATTTGCTTCGGGGCTATGTTAACCTTTTTTCGTGATCTCTTCTGAGGTGATTTCGTGCGTAAACCGCTGTTAAAGGTGGCATTTCTGGGCGTTCTAACTATGTTTGCTACCCTATTTGGTTTTTGGTTTTTGAAGGGTGGCAATGATTCTACGCTGCCCGGATCTATCCATAAAGCTGTAAAAGGCTTGTCGTCTAAATCTGGCGCAAAGCCCTTCACCTTTCTCTTCCTTGGATGCGATATAGGGGGATTTAAGGGAAACACCGATGCCATCATGCTGGTTAGGGTTGAACCCGAAGCTAGCCGCATTTCGGTCATGTCTGTTCCCAGGGACACCCGTGTACAGATCCCCAAGCACGGCTACCATAAACTCAACGCCGCGAACCAAATCGGCGGTCCTGCGCTGACCACCAAACTCGTAGAAGAAATTACCGGCGCCAAGGTGGATTTCTATGCCCTTGTTGACTTCGAGGGTTTTAAGGAATTGATCGATGCCCTTGGCGGCATTGAGATTGATGTGGAACGAAATATGTTTAAGGTTGACCCATACCAGAACCTGCGTATCAACTTAAAAAAGGGCCGGCAGCGGCTAAACGGTGAACAAGCCATGGGATACGTACGCTTCAGGGATGATACCTTTGGCGACATCACCCGGGTAGAGCGCCAGCAGAAGTTTTTCAAGGCCCTCCTCAACCGTGTCAAGGAGCCCGATGCTTTCAACAACCTTCCGGCATTGGTTAGGCAAAGCCTGCGCACGGTACGCACCAACATCTCCCTCGGCACTGCGCTGACGCTGTTAGACAATGAATACCGCACCATAGACTGGCAAGTTGTTAGCGCCACGGCGCCGGGGTGGTTCATGGATGCCCCGGGGCCGGATGGTGAAGGTATTGTAAGTTACTGGGCAGTCAACCCGGCAAAGGTAAAAAAGGCCTGGGCAGACCTGCAGAAGGGCATTGAACACAGAGTGTTTGATGAAGAGATTCAGGCAACCATTCCGGTCACCAAACCAAAACAGAGTGACAAAGCCAACAGCGGCCAAGGTGTGCGTGATAGTGTTTATGGCAAGGTGTATCTGGAACAGGGCAAACCACAAAACCCGGACGGTTCCAACATGAATGCAGGGCACCCTTCCGAGACGGAAGTCCCTACGAAATCCGAACTCCCGGTTAATGAACAGCCTGACACCAACAATGAGGCCAACAACCCGCCTCATGACCCGCCGCCCGCAGAAGATATCCCGGACTGGCTGGCCCCTGCTTCAACCCCATAACTTACCACCGGGCCTACAGTGGCATTTCGCAGTACCCGGCATAATCATCATAACCCCCTAGCACCTCCGCGACCACGTTGCGGTCAAGGGTTCCCTCCGCCGCGTAGCGCTCCATCAGACGGCTTACTTCCTCCCTGGACATTCTTGGGCGGTAGGGTCTATTTTGATTCAGGGCCTGAAAAACGTCAGCAACAGCCATAATCCTTGAGCCAAGCGACAACCTCTCGGCCCTATAGCCGAAGGGATACCCACTGCCGTCCATTCTTTCGTGGTGGAAAGCTGCCCATTCGGTGGCTTTCTCAAACCCTTTGATTGAGCGCAAAATTACATAAGTATCATAAACATGGCGACGCATTATCGCGGCCTCATCCCGATCAAGTTTGCCCGGTTTGTCCAGAACATCATCCGGGATGCCCAATTTGCCCAGGTCATGAAGGAGACCTGCCACTTCCATGAGAGCGCTCTCCTCATCTCCAAATCCGAACCTGCGGGCGAGCATACCCGCTATTCTTGACACTTCGCGGGAATGAGTCTGAGTAAAGGGGGTCTTCAAGTCGATGACCTGGGCAAAGGCGGAGGCCAGATCCCGCATTTCATATACGTTGCAGAACACCGATCCCCGTGGCATCATCTCTTCAATTCGCACACGGAGAAACTGTGAAGTAAGGTCGAACCAGAAGGAGTCGGGTTGGGATACCCCCTTGAATGCCTCCACGACCCCGGGGTCGAAGAACAGACCGGACTGGCTCTTCAGCCACTCCTCTACACGCTCCCTCTGTGTCAGAACGGGGATTTCGTGGTTTACAAGCATATCAACCCGGTCGGCGACAAAGATAATCCTGCTGGCAAGCGGGATGGCGTCCTTCTCAAGCCCGGATACGTTCTGGCCGACCCACCTGTCATGATGGCTTCTTATGATATGCGCTGTATTGGCCAGCATCCTGGATCCCTTGAAGAGCCGGTACCCCTCCTCACAATGGATTTGAGCACCGTTCCACTCTATATCCCGCAGGAAACGGAACATTTTTTGAGAAACGAGGCCGGAGTCATGCAGAAGGGCTGAAATGTAGAGTTCGCGGACCTCTCTCTCGGATAGCCCCATGGTTTCCGCGATCTTTATAGAGATGTACGCCACACGCCGGCTGTGTTCAGAGAGGGGTCTTGCAATCGAGCTGCTCACCAGATCGAGTGCCATACCAAGCGCTTCAATAACATCGTAGAGGTCAAAACGAAGCCTGCCAGGCATTTCCAAATCACCGTTGGTTTTTATATTTGCTAAGACTAGAACTTTTTCACTATAAATTCTCGCAAAACTATTCCTGTTTTAAAAATGTTAACATAAAATAATGTTTTTTAGCCCTTGTCTAAACATAATGATAAACTAGCCTTGGTGATGGCAATGGCACGCATTCTGGTCGTCGACGATGACCCGAAAATAACATCACTTCTCAAAAGGGGTCTGGCGTACGAGGGGTTTTCCGTCGACGTTGCAACCGATGGTTTTGAGGCCCTAGACGTGGCCAGGGAGACCAACCCCGACCTGGTGATCCTTGACGTGATGATGCCTGGCCTCGACGGGGTAGAGGTCTGTCGCCGTATGCGGGCCACCAGTGACGTGCCCATCATTATGCTGACGGCGCGCGATGAGATCCCGGACAGGGTGCAGGGTTTAGAGGCTGGAGCCGATGACTACCTCGTCAAACCCTTTGCCTTCGATGAATTGCTTGCACGTATAAAGGCTATGTTGCGCCGACGCCGGGCTGATACGCCAGTGTTGCGTTATGCAGACCTTGAACTCGATACAGGTACTCGAGAGGCAAGACGGGGCAATCGCCCTATAACCCTGACCACGAAGGAATACGAGCTCCTGGCACTGATGTTGCGACACCCTCGCCAGGTGCTTACCCGGGAAACTATTCTGGAACAGGTCTGGGGGTATGATTTTGGCGGGGACTCGAATGTCCTTGACGTCTATATAGGTTACCTCCGCCAGAAACTCGAGGCTGACGGAGAAAAGCGCCTCATACACACCGTGCGGGGCGCCGGTTATGTTCTCAAGGAGTGACGTACTTGTCTATCAGGCTGCGCCTTACGCTTTGGTACACGGCCGTTCTGGTAGTAACCCTGCTTGCCCTGACCCTGTCCATATATGTTGTCCTGGCTCGCAATCTGGCTGCCGAGGTTGATCGCGCCCTTAGGTCGACATCCTGGGAGGTTCTGAAATCCATCCAGGTTGTCGGCGACAGGTCATCCAGCATACAGGCTATGGTCCTTCCGGATGTTGATGTCTTTACCGCGCCAGGAACCTACCTTCAGCTCATTGATAGTGACGGAACGGTCATGGCCCGGTCACAAAACCTGGGCAGCAGGTTCCTCCCGGTTACCACTGCCATGAGGCGGCGCGCGTCCACCCACACCGGGACATATGACACGGTTTTGATGGGGTCCGAAAAACTCCGGATCTATAGCATCCCTGTATATCCTCAGGGGCGGGTTGTGGCCATCCTCCAGGTCGCCAATTCCCTCTCCACCATGGACAGCATTCTTCTGAGGTTACGTTGGATCCTGCTTGCAGGGAGCGGGTTCACGATTCTCCTTGCTGGAACAACAGGTATGATCCTCGCCCGTCAGGCCATGATTCCAATCGAACGGTTGGCCCAGGCCGCCAAGAAAATCGGTGAGGATCAAGACTTCAGCCGCCGGGTTCAGTACGATGGACCGGCCGATGAACTGGGACACCTTACCGCCACTTTCAACAACATGTTGGAGAGGCTTCAGGCGGCTTATAAGGGGCTGTCCGAGTCGTATGAAAACCAGCGCCGGTTCATCGCCGACGCTTCCCATGAATTGCGAACCCCCCTGACGGTAATAAGGGGGAACATTGATATCCTGAAAAGGATGGATCGGACCAATGTGGCCGAGGAAGAGGAAGTCCTTCAGGATATATCTTCCGAAGCAG
>DYIG01000007.1:15714-21588 GCA_020723725.1 Thermaerobacter marianensis
TGATAAACGACCTCCTTACTTTGGCCCGTGCCGATGCAGGGATTCATATCTCAAAACAGCCCATTAATGTGGGCGAGGTGCTCGAGGATGTATCGAGACAAGCCAGGATACTGGCTGCGGGAAAGGTTGAGTTCGAAGAAGTAGGGTTGGACGATGCCTGTGTGGTCATTGAGGGTAACCGCGATTACCTTCACCGGCTTTTCACCATACTTGTGGACAACGCCGTGAAGCATTCCCCCGCTGACAGCCGGATACTTCTCCGCGCGACGCGTTCTGCGGACCACCTGGATATCAGCGTTTCCGATAACGGCCCGGGCATACCACCCGAACACCTTGCCCATATCTTTGACCGCTTCTACCGCGTGGACCGGGCGCGTTCAGGCCCGGGGACAGGTTTAGGACTGGCTATAGCCAAGTGGATCGCCGTGGAACATGACGCTGAGATAAACGTTGAGAGCCATCGCGGCAAAGGAACCACCTTCACGGTATCCCTACCGATCATCGCTCAACAAGAGGTAGAATTGCTAGATAAACAAGGTTACGTCTGAGGCAGCGGCTTCCTCCAGTGCTGTAGCGGCGCCCGCCGGGTCAGACACCCCCTCGATAAGGTCGTCCCGCCCCAGACCAAGGGCCTCCATGCTCATCTGGCAAGGAACAAGTTTGATGCCCAGGTCCTTGGACATTTCCAGAAACTCGTCAAGCGACGGCACTCGGTTCTTGCGAAAAATGGCCTTCATCATGCCGGTTCCCGCGCCCATCATGTGCAGACGGGAGAGTGTCAGGTGCTTGCTGCCACCCCGGTTCATTAAGTGAAGCATCCTGGTCATCCAGCATTTCCCTGATATCCAGCGATCGTTTCTCTTTAAAAGGAACAGACCCCAGAAGGTGAAGAAGATTGTCACCTCGGCGCCGCTGGCCGCCGCGGTGGTGGCCAATATAAGGACGGGATATGCCTTGTCCAGGTCCCCGCTCCAGGCTATGATGCTTACTTTCTTGAGCCGCTTTTCACGCCCCACTCTCGCACCCCTCTCGTTATGGCACCTTCAGGAATGATACCATAACTTGAGTGACACGGCGTCAGTAGGAAGGCATCCACATGTTCTTCCAGTACCTCCAGAGGAGTGTCGCAACCCCTGCGCGCGGTATTTCGGCCCTGGCTACCAGTGGCACCCTGCGAATCTCCTTTTTGTCTTTAGTCACCACCAGTGAACCCATAACCTGGCCCGCCCTTATAGGGGCCTGCAGGCGCCTTTCATACTCCACCTGTCGGCTGATAGTCCCCTTTTCCCCCTTGGGGACGGTCACGGCCACAGTATCAGCGGGGCCGACTTCAACCTCTTCCGCCAGCCCTTCCAGCACTGTGGCCTTGCCGACAACCTCGTTGCCATCGGCTACTTTGATGGTCTCAAACCCGCCGAAACCATAGTCGAGCAGCCTGTATATTTCGCTTTGACGTTCTTTTGGATTGGTGGCGCCAAGAACGACAGCTACCAGGCGTCTATCATCTTTTTTGGCAGTGGCCGCCAGGCAGTACCCGGCTTCATTGGTCCACCCGGTCTTCAAACCATCCATGCCCTTGTATTCCATGAGACCCCTGTTGTGGTTGGTGAGCCAGACCTCATTCTTCTGTCCTTTGCGCACCCAGTGCTCCCATGTCTTGGTATACTTTAATGACTCCGGGTGTTCGTTTACGAGGTAAACCGAGAGTATGGCCAGGTCGCGAGCAGATGTGTAGTGAGTCCCGAAGCCTGGAAGGCCATGCGGGTTACTGAAATGACTGTCCTTCATGCCCAGGGCTTTTGCCTTTTCATTCATAAGGTCGACAAATGCCTGCTCACTGCCAGCCACGTGTTCAGCCAGCGCCACTGCGGCGTCATTGGCCGAGAATACCGCAAGGGCATAGAGCATATCCTCCAGCTTCATGACCTCACCAGGTTCCAGGTAGATCTGCGTTCCACCGAAACTCGTCGCGTGCATGCTCGCGGTTACATCATCATCCAGGGATATTTGGCTGGCCTTTAGGGCATCCAGAACCAGGGCCATGGTCATGAGCTTGGTTACGCTGGCGGGGGCCCGCCGGTCCCGTGAATTCTTTTCATAGAGGACCTGCCCGGATACGGCATCGACCAAAATGGCCGAGGGTGACTCGATATCCAGGTCAGAACCCTTGAAGGTAAGGGGGGGGTCAACCAGGCTGACCACAGTCAATGCTTCTCCCCCATCACCATGGTAGTCACCCTGGGAGAACCCCACGTGCATGATAAAGGCCGCCGCCAGAACGGCAATGACCAAGCGCGGCAAGCGCCTCAGACGCATAATGACCGCCTCCCTTCAGAATCTGTATTCACACCTCATGCCGGGGATAACGATTTAGTCCTTAGAATCGCCCATTTTTTCGCTTGAAAGTTGGGAGGAACCCTATATGGAGCAACCTACACGGCTAGGCGAAATACTCCTTAAAGCTGGCGTGATATCAGAGATCGACCTCGCGAGGGCAATTCGTCAGCAACAGAGCACCGATAGGCGCCTAGGGGAGATCCTCTGCAGCCTGGGTTGCTTGACTGAAGGGGCCTTGGTACGGGCACTGGCGGAGCAACTCGGACTGAAGGTGGTCCCCCAATCTCGGCTAAAACCTGACCCCGATCTGATTCCCCTTTTTCCGGCAGCTCTTTTGAGCGAGTACTCTTTCCTGCCTATCCGGCTACAGGGCGATGGAGTTGAAGCGGTCGTTTTCGATCCGCTCGACGAAACCCCCATGCAATGCCTGAGGTTCTTTACAGGGCGGGAACCCAGGGTCATGGTGGCTGGTAAGTCCCTGATTGACAAAGCCATTGAACCATACTTGAAGGACTCCATGCCGATCCATGAAGGCGCAGTCAAAGACCTCCTGTCCTGGATGAACGGGCTTGAAACCGGTTTCCTTGAACAGGTCAGAGAACTGTGCCTCAACGGTCTATCACGCAGGGCCTCCTCCCTTCACGCACTGGAAGAACAAGGCCGCCTCTCGATCAGCTTCAAAATTAACGGGGTGCTTGAAGAGGCCGCCTCCTGGCCTGGTTTACTGATCAGACCATTGGCACATGCCCTGAGCACATCAACTGCCTTTAAGGTGCGACTGTCGGTAATTGCCACTGCGAATGGCATTATGATGACTGCCAGGTTCCTGCGGCACCAAATAGCAACAGAATCGTTATCCGAGATGCCGTTAAACGAAGATACACGCCGCGCCTATGAAGGTTTGCTTGCGGACCGAGAGGGGCTCGTGGTGATAGTCGGACCGCCTGGGTTCGGCAAATCACGCGTCCTGTCTGCATCAGCCGCACACCTTGCCGGGTTGGGTCGACAGGTGATCATGCTGTCAGCGGATATGGACGAAGCAATGCCAGGCTCTTTGGGTGGAATCATACACATACGATCCGCACCCAGCGCGGGGCTTATAAGCGATCTGGAGTTCCATGACCCGGACGCGGTTTTGGTCGATGACGCAGTGGAACCTGCAGCCCTGGAAGCCGCAGCCCGGCTCGCCCTGTCAGGGAGGCTTGTCATTATGGCAGTGCCTGCACGGGATGCCGTCTCTCTCTGGAAAAGGATAGGCGGTTTGCAAGATGGTGGCAGGACGGTGCTAACAGCCTTGAGAGGCATCTTGCACCCTGCGTCAGAACAAGGTGGTCAGGTGTTCGCTTTGCTGCCGCTATGATCCCCCGCGAGAACCCTGGCAACAGCCCGCCTCAGGGGTTCTTCGTCACCGGGCAGGACTGTGCGGAAATCGATTATCAGCGCGTTATCCTCAATGCGACCGATTACGGCTGGGTTCCCCAACCTGAGACTCCTGGCCAACTCACTCACTTTTACACCTGCAGGAACGATCTTAACGGCCCAGCTTTCAATGGCCGTGCCTGGCATTGAGCCACCGCCAATACTCGCCTCCGACTCCACAACCTCCAGCCGGGCACTCAGCGCGTCTACACCAAGGTCCCTCTCAATGGCGGACTTGAAACGGTGAGCGGCATTCCGTACCTCTTGAAGGGGGCGCGTCACCATCCTTAGAACAGGCACCTCCTTGCGCGCTATGTCAGGATCCATATACAGGCGAAGAGTGGCCTCCAGGGCAGCCAGGCTGAGTTTATCTATGCGCAGCGCGCGGGCTAAAGGGTTTTTCGCACAGGCTTTAACCAGGTCAGCCCTGCCTGCTATCACCCCGGCTTGCGGCCCTCCGAGCAGCTTATCCCCGCTAAAGGTGACAGCCGCCGCCCCCTCTTTTATGGCACACTGCACCAAAGGCTCCTCGCTCCCTTTACCAGCCAACCCTTCGCCAAGCAGCCCGCTACCGGCGTCGAAAATTACGGGGATGGAAAACTCCTCCCCCAGGGCAACGAGCTCGGACAAGGAGGCGGACTGGGTAAACCCCGTTATGCGGTAGTTGCTGGGGTGCACCTTAAGGAGCGCCGCCGTTTCAGCGCCGATCGCAGCCCGGTAGTCCCCTATCCTGGTCTTGTTGGTGGTGCCGACCTCAGCCAGGATAGCGCCACTCATCGCCATGACATCAGGCACCCGGAAGGAGCCGCCAATTTCAACGAGCTCGCCCCTGGAGACAATCACCTGCCGCCCGGAAGCAAGGGTTGTTAAAACAAGAAGGACAGCCGCAGCATTGTTATTAACCACCAGCGCCGCTTCCGCGCCAGTCAGGGTTTTTAAGAGGGACTCGACATGGGCCTGCCGTGAGCCCCGCTGACCGGTCTCAAGGTCCAACTCAAGGTTGGAGTAACCGCAAGCACGACTTACAGCCTCAATAGCGGTTTCTGCGAGAGGGGAACGCCCCAGATTGGTGTGCAGTATCACGCCCGTCGCGTTTATTACCTTGCGCAGAGATGGTGATACGCTTCGCAGGATCTCATCCTCAACCAGTGGGACGATCACCTCAAGTAAAGGGTTGACAGGCGCGCCGGAACGAATGGCATCAAGGGTTTTTTCAATTGCCCTTTTGACGACAGCCCGGCCATACCTTTCCCCTAATGAGATTAATCTGGGGTGGGCGATGATCCGGTGCACAGCGGGAATCTGCCGAAGAGGGAGCCCCTCATTGTCAGACATTCTTCAATCGCTGCCTTGCCACGCTCCAGCGCATAATGAGGTATCCCAGTAAAATCAGCGGTGGCGTGAAAAGCTGGGTCAGTGACGTAAACCCAAAACCCCACTGATAATTGACATAATGGATGAACGCAAGTGGCATTTCCCGGAATGTTTCTTCAATAAGCCCTCGCAGGACGGAGTAATATACGATAAAGGCGCCAAACAGGTAGCCGGGGGGTGGGTTCTTGCGGGCAAGGTAGCGGTTGATCAGGAGAAGCATAACCCCGATCAGTGAGCCGTAGACCTGCGCAGGGTGGCGGTCAAAGGGCAGCAGTTCCCCGGTTCTCCCCAGTAGCTCCTGGTTGAAGATGTTCCCGATGCGAACAAAAATATATCCGACCGATAGACCGGGGATGCTTAAATCCGCCAAGGAGAGAGCCGTGCCCCATCCCCCGTTTTTGGTTAACCTGAGATAGACCCAACCTGCCACCAGCCCTCCGAGAAGGCCCCCATGCCAGGCCAGCCCGCCATGGTCGATACGTATGATCTCCGCAGGCTGGGAGGCGTAATCCCCCCAATTGGTGAGCACAAACAGCGCTCTGGCGCCGAGGAGCCCAAAACCTACTGCCACCAGCACCACGTTATAGAGGAGGTCCTCACTGAAGCCCTTCTTTAAACCATTCCGCCTGAAGTAATAGAAACCGATAGCCATGGACATGGCCATGAAAAAGCCATACCAACGTATGCCGAATTCCCCGAAGCGAATGATGTAGGGATTCAGATCAACGACCATAGATTGCCCCC
>DYIG01000007.1:21598-22248 GCA_020723725.1 Thermaerobacter marianensis
CCCTGGCGGGTTACTGGGAAAAGGCATACCCGCGCGAGGTAGTGTAGCACGGCTATGGTAACTAAGCAACCTTCAAGCCCTGGGGTGGGTTTTGGCGTAGGTGTCTTTGAGGTGACCTCGGGTTATCTGAGTGTAGACCTGGGTGGTGGAAATGTCCGCATGCCCAAGCATCTCCTGAACTGATCTGAGGTCGGCCCCGTTTTCCAGCAGGTGGGTCGCAAAGGAGTGCCTTAGTACATGCGGGGTGATCTCTTTTCTGATTTTGGCCTGGGTAGCATACTTCTTGATGATCTTCCAAAAACCCTGTCTGGTCATGGGGTAACCGTGGTGATTCAAAAACACGCACGTTTCCTCTGAATTGCGAACCAAGTGCGGCCTGCCATTTTCCAGGTACCCTGTGATGGCATTGATGGCCACTGAGCCAATGGGCACTATCCGCTCCTTGTTCCCCTTGCCCAGACAGCGAACGAACCCAGCCGTGAGGTTCACCTGGTTCACCTGGAGGGACACAAGCTCTGAGACCCTGAGCCCGGTTGCATAGAGCAGCTCCAACATGGCCTTATCACGCCAGCCTGTGGGTGTGCTGATGTCCGGTTGCTTTAATAGCGTCTCAACCTCGCGAATAGTTAATACCCGCGGGAGCTTCTTCT
>DYIG01000008.1:0-10511 GCA_020723725.1 Thermaerobacter marianensis
GGGTCCCCCCCCAAAAAAAGCACCAACTGATTCGCTGTAGCTGGCAAGGTTTCTAGTAATTTCACTGAGGTTATCCCCGCCGAATTTTTCTAACAGTGCTTGGGCCAGAACGAATGATACTGCCGCCCTACCGACGACGGAAGCTGCCGGAACAGCACAGGTATCCGAGCGCTCCACACCGGCTAAAACCGGTTCACCGGTTCGGATATCCAGGCTGCGGAGGGGTTTATAAAGGGTTGCGATTGGCTTCATGGCGGCCCGAACAACGATAGGCTCGGAGTTGGACATGCCACCCTCAATCCCCCCTGCACGGTTGGACGGCCTGGTCCAGTGCCGCGGTTGGCCGGCGGGCAGTATTTCGTCGTGAACCTGTGACCCGGGTCTGCGAGCGGCGCCGAACCCCAAACCCACCTCGACACCCTTTATGGCCTGTATGCCAATGACTTCCGCAGCCAGCCTGGCGTCCAATTTGCGGTCAGAGGCGACGTGGCTACCCAGTCCAGGTGGAACGCCGATGGCAATGACCTCAAACACCCCGCCCAGCGTATCACCATCACCCTTGGCCTTGTCGATGGCCTGCACCATCTGCGCACCTGCTTCGCGATCAGCGCAATATACCGGGGATTCGGCGGAGAGTGCGGCGATCTCCTGGATAGAGAGGTTCTCGGTCCGGGCAGCGACACCGCCGATTTCCACCACATGGGCAATGACTCGAATACCGACGGCCTCCAGGAGGGAGTGGCAAACCGCGCCGATGGCGACCCTCATGGCGGTTTCCCGTGCGCTGGCGCGTTCCAGCACGTTACAGAAATCGTGGTGGCCATACTTTATGCCACCGATTAGGTCCGCGTGCCCTGGCCTTGGCCTCGTCAGGACGCGCATGCCTGAAGACCGGGCCGGATCGGGGCCTGCCCCGTGTCCCTCGGGGTCCCCGGCTCGCTCATTGACCAAGGGCTCGGGACTCATGATGTGGGACCAGTTGGCCCAGTCGCGGTTGTGTATTAGCAGACCGATTGGGCTCCCAAGGGTGCGGCCATGCCTGACACCTGCCATAATCTGTACGGTAGCGTCTTCAATCTTCATGCGGCCACCGCGCCCGTGGCCACCCTTGCGGCGCTTCAGATCGCTGTTTATGCCCTCAACTGTAACCGGGACACCGGCAGGCATACCCTCAAGGATCCCCATAAGCGCGGGCCCATGGGATTCACCTGCTGTAAGATAACGAAGCATTCCCCCACCCCTCGCAGAAACTTAACTGAATTTTATCACCTTAACCAGGAATCGAAATACCAACGGAGGATATCGTTGCCCCAAAAAAGGGCGACCACTGAACCCAAGGCGAGGAATGGACCATAAGGGATAAAGTCGCGGAAGCCCTTGGTTCGAAAAACAACTAAAGAAAGGGCGACCACCGCACCGGAGACAAACCCGATGAACAGCGCAAGCAAGCAACCGACAGGCCCGAGGAAGAAGCCGATTACCCCGGCGAGCTTGACGTCGCCGCCACCCATACCGCCGCGGGCAGCCAGGGCGATTACCAGCATCATCAAAAACCCGGCCAGGCCACCTACAACCGAACGCGTGAAGGGTAGCGGGCGGGCCCATAAGAGCAGGGCGGCGCCTACCAACACACCTACCATAAGGGCCTTGTCCGGGATGATTCGATGGCGGAGGTCGATTATGGACACAACAACCAAAAGCAAAACGAAAAAGCCGTAACAGAGAACTGCCGGCACACCTTCGATGACTGGAATAAGCCACACCCCCGATGCTATATCTGGTTGTTTGATTGTGAAGCGGATCTCGCCGCCTTATAAAATACATCGACCGGACCCGGGCATCCGAACCATACATTCCACGCCAAGGCTGCTTGGTGCACCAACATTCCCAAACCGTTCATGGTGGTCAGCCCTGCCAAATGGGCAAGGCGGAGAAAGGGGGTTACCTCGGGGTTATAGATCAAATCAACCACGAGGGTGTGTGAGGGGAAAAGCGAGAAATCGTCCCAGACAGGAATATCACCTGGGTGAAGCCCGAGCGGGGTTGTGTTAATAACGAGATCCGTGTGTGAAGCTATGTCTTTAATTAATGCCGACTCGAGGGGGATAGCATGTGCATTTGGCTGTAGGCCCAGCCGGTTGATGTCCCGGGCGATATTTTCTCCTTTGTCGAGGGTGCGATTGGCAATAACTATTGAGCTTGCGCCTGCACCCGCCAAGGCAAGGGTGACACCTCGGGCAGCACCCCCTGCGCCGAATATGAGGACAGATTTCCCTTCAGGGGAAAAACCGCGCTCCCTCAAGGAGGCAATAAACCCGGCGCCATCAGTATTGAAGCCTATAGAGCGCCCGTCGCGAAACAGTACGGCATTTACTGCTCGGGCGTGCTTGGCGCTTTTGTCCAGTTGATCTACCAGCCTGCACACCATTTCTTTGTGCGGAACGGTTACATTCAACCCGACACACCCCAGTGCATTAAGGCCTGTGAGCGCTGCTGAAACAGCTTCTTCCTCCGGTCTGACGGCGAAGGCCAGGTAGGCCAGATTCCACCCTTTAAGTTTGAAGCCTGCGTTGTGCATGGCAGGTGAGAGGGAATGCGATACCGGCCATCCCAGGAGAGCGACAAGCCCGGTTTTAGCGTCAATGTTCAATGGCATCACCGTTTCGAGAGGGTGTTATCGAAGTAACCGCGCCGCCGAAGGTAATCGAGCCAGATGGTTTCAAAGAGGCGGACAAACCGGGTTCCGACAAATTCCTTAGGTGTTAAGGGCATGACCAATATGGTGTAAAGACCCATGCGCCTCCCTCCGAAAATGTCGGTCAGGACCTGATCCCCAATTACTGCCGTTTCCCTGGAGCTTGTACCCATCAAGGCCATGGCACGGCGGAAACCGCCGCGACGAGGTTTAACCGCATCACTGACAAAAGGGATATTGAGGGTTTCAGTAAATGCCTGACACCGTCCGGTAGAATTATTTGAGACAATGCATGCCTTCAGACCTTCATCCTTGATGTTCCTGAACCAATCCGTCAAACCCTTCGGGGGGATGGGGTGATTCCACTGGACCAGGGTGTTATCCAGGTCGAGTATCAAGCCATTGATGCCACGCTGGCGCAGCTTAGCCAGATCGATATCGAAAATGGAATTTATGTAGTCATGGGGTTTAAAGAGTTCCGATAAAGCCACGCTGATCCCCCCGGCGCCCACATTATACATCACAGTTCGTCGGTAGATAACTCCCTGCTCAGAAGCTTTACGGCCTTCTTCTCTATACGCGATACATATGACCGCGAAATCCCCAGGATCTTGGCAACCTCTCGCTGGGTAAGCCTCTCGTCGTTTACCAGCCCGAAGCGCATTTCCAACACCTTTCTTTCGCGTCGGCCCAGCCGCTTCAGAACCTCGCGTACCCTGCGGGCCTGGTATTTCTGACCTATTAGCTCGGTGACCGGCATGCCTTCATCCTGGAGCACATCCATGAGGGTTATCTCGTTGCCCTCGCGGTCAGCGCCAATAGGTTCCTGCAGGGAAACCTCGTTTCGGATCTTTTTCGTAGCGCGCAGGTGCATTAGAATCTCGGATTTAATTACATTCCCCGGCGGCAAATGCTTCCGGTTCTAAGATCTGTACTCTATTTGGAGTTCAGCCATCCCGGCTGTGACGGTGATGCCCTTGATGAGGAGACGAACGAGTCTCCGCCGCACCCCGATATCCATCGAGTCAAGATTTGTGACCAGGTACTCAACCCCTGAATCAAGATCCCCGAGGAGGGTGCCCTCAGCGCCTGCATCCAAGAGGCGCGCCTGAAGCTCTTGTTCGCGGCGGGCCAACCGTTGAACGTGCCGCTCTATCTCCCCTAACCGGTTTACGATTCGCTCCTCCATGCTGACAGTGCCGGATGCCAGCAAGCCAAGGAGGTTCTCTCTGCCGCGCTCCGCGTCACCCAACAGGGCTCGCACGTGACGCAACTCCTCTTTGAGATTATCAGGGGGCTGCAGGAATCTGCGAGCCAGGTCTGTGAGGCGGCTGCGATCGGTAAGCCATCCGGCAAGAACAGACCATACCGCCTTTTCCAGGCCTTCGGCGCCTAAGGTTCTCGACGGCCGACAACCGCAGTTGGCTGACCCCTGATATGGCTGGTATGACTGGCGGCAGGTATAACGCCTTTCCCGCCTGCCCCACCGGCTTATCAGGCTGCCGGTAAGGGGGTTTCCACACCCCCCGCACCTGAGAATGCCTGACAGGAGGTACCCCCCTGTTTGCTTGCCGGCCCAAAGGCGGCGAGCCTGCTCCATCTTGACTTGGGTGCGTTTCCAGAGTTCCTGATCAACTATAGGGGGAACTTTTATCGGGATCCATTCCCTGGCGTCTCTTAGTTTTGGGGATACCCGGTCCCCCGGGTTGCGGTGGCGGTTTAGTCCGGCACCCCGGCAGTCACGCCTACCGTAGTACCATATGCCGCTGTACGCTGGTTGCATAAGAATTTGCCTGACCACCTGCCGGTGCCAACCAGCCACGCGCCGACGGGTGGGAACCCCCTGGGCGTTGAGACGGCGTGCTATCCCGTTGATGCCGAGATCCTCTCGGACAAACCAGTTGTAAATCATCCTCACCACGGCTGCTTCTTTAGGGTGTAGACAGACCTCATCCGTTTCGGGGTTGAAGAGATAACCATATATATCAAAGCGAGCGGGTATGCCGCCCTCCCTGGCCTTTTGCAGCCTTCCCCGTACAGTTCTATCGCGTATCTTTTCCTTTTCATATTCGGCTATGGCGGACCGAATAGAGAAGAAAAGCCGGCCTTCCGCAGAATCCTGCCAGGAAAAATCCAGGAATTCGAGTTTCACGCCTGCCTTCTCGAACTCCTCCGCAAGGATCAGCTGGTGGGCCAGGCGGCGGGAAAGCCTGTCGGCATCGCGAACGAAGATGGCGTCAACCTCGCCCCTTTTAATTGCAGTCCTTAGAGCCGATAGGCCCGGTCGATCATCGAGGAGTTCCCCACTGACACCTTCGTCCGAGAAGAAGGTTACTGACGTGGCACCGGCTTCCAAAGCCTTGGCACGGCAGGCCTGCCGCTGTTCCGAGAGGCTGAAACCGTTCCGTGCCTGGTCTTCGGTGGAGACCCGAACGTACACCGCCGCCCGCATAAAGGGATCACCCCGGCCCTGTAAGCTACATCATCTTTACAACCGGATAATCCCTTAATATGACCCTCCCTGTCTTTAGGTCCCTTGCGGTTAAAAGGAGGCGTTTTTTGTCGTCAATCGAAAATTCCACCTCGAAACGCCGCTCCCCTTCACTCGCCGGGGGATCGGCCGTAAGAAAGGTGGGGTTCTTGGCGTTCATCCAGAAGTAGTTCCGACGCTCCTCCTCTTCGGGGGTAATCTGGATGAGCCGGGCGTCACCTGCTGGTCCAAAAACCAGTTCCACGTCACAGGCCCTTCCCGCAGCGGTTCGATGGTGCCCGCTCAACTCGAAAATGGCTATCCCCATTTGCGCCTGCCCGGCATGAGTCGCCTTCACGGTGAACCTGACCAGCGGCCCGTTGGAGGGGTAGGGGGTTCCACGGCTGACGACAACCTTATAGTCGTAGCCGCCCTTTTTGGGATCGAGGTAACGGATGGCGTAGTCATGCTGGATGTGGTCGAAGAAGTCCACGCCTGAGGCAAATGCTGCGGCACCGCGAACCACGGCGTCCATGGGACGGTCCAGGAGGACCCGGTCATTGCCGAAAATGCGGGACACAGTCCTTTGAACCGAAGGTATCAGGCTGCTGCCGCCTACGAGCATGACCGCCTTAATATGCTCATCCCGGTAACCCCTTTCCGCTGACTGGCTGAGGGCTTTGCGGATGGTCTGGTCGATTAAATGAAAGAAGTCATGGCGGTCAAGGGTTTCCTCAAATTTTTCCCGTGTCAGTTGTGTGCCGAGGACGGTTCCAGTGTCCGGGTCCATGACGCTTATTTCCGCCCGCTGTTCGCTTGAAAGCCTTTCCTTGGCCTTTTCGCACTCCACCAGAAGCAAGCGACTGACCCGGCGTACGGCTTCATCGCTATCATGCCTGCCGCACTGCCGCAGGACCTCCTGGAAAAGCCACTGATCTATGGTGATGCCCCCGATGTCGGCCCCGGCTTTCCCCAGTACCCGGCAGCGACGGCCCTCCAGCGAGGTGTCTTCGCAGTCCTCTATCCTAACCACGGCGATGTCCAGGGTGCCCGCCCCGAAGTCGAAAACAAGATAGACATCCCTGGGCTGGATGTTGGCGCCGTATCCCAAGGCGGCGGCGGAGGGCTCGTCGATGAACCTGAAACGGGGAAGACCGGATTCCTCGGCAACCCGTCCAAGCCAGTCCTCAAAGTGTTCAAAGGTTTCGACAGGCAGTGTGAGGGCTATCTCCTCGTCGGTCAGGCCAAGCTCCTGCCGGGCATAACCGAGAACAGAGAGGAGAAAGTCCCTTCCGGCATCGAAAGGGGAAACCTCTTTCCCGTCAATACGGATCTTGTAGGGGCTGCGGTTGGCGATGTACCTCTTCATCCAGCGGAAGGTTCGCGCTGACTCATATAGATTGTTTTTTAGCACCTGATCGCCAACCCACTGTTCCCCGTTAGGTCCGTAATGGATAAGCGACGGGACCACCGGGATGAGGTCGTTACCGAACCGGTGATAACGGCTGTAGCCCGGGAGGTCCAGGGTGATCGCCTCCCCTGTAGGCTCATCCCATACGGCCAGAACAGTGTTTGAAGTACCAAAATCCAGTGCAAGCCTACCTGGCAAAAACGTTCACCCCACCCGTTGCACCCCTGCTCTGCGTATTACCTTGCCGTTATAGGCGAACCCGGCAAAACGCACCAGAACCGGGTCACCGGCAGAGATGGTTTCCTGACCAAGCGGTTCATGCCTTGCGGGGTCAAACTGTTCCCTGCTACCCGGTTCAGATATGGCCTCCAGCCCGTTGTCCATGAGGATTCGAACCAAGCGCCCGGATGTCGCTATAACGTCCCGGGGTTCCAGGGTTCTGCCCTCCTTCTCATGGAGGTGGATCTGTGTAAGGATTTGTGCGGCGGGAGAGGCCAGTTCCTCCATGAGCGCCTCCAGGCGTGCTTCCAGAACCCCGCGAGCCTTCTGGTCTTCACGGGTACGCAACCTAAACAGCTCGTCCTTCAGTTGTCTGATCTCTTCTTCACGCCTATCGAGATCCAGCCTCAACCCCTGAATATCACTCTTAAGGTCGAGTTCAGCCTTGCTACGCGAATAAAAAAGCCCTCTCAGCCACGTTAACATCAGAGCCCACTCTCCCGTGGCGGTTCCACAATAGTGGTTTCTTCTATCTCGATATCGAATTCCCCTACATTGATGCGTTCCGGGACATCTTCTATCTCTATGTCCCAGCGCTTCCGTAGGTCCCATAGCCCCTTGAGCACTTCCAGCTTTGTTCTTTGGCTTGGGAATGAATCGTCGTCCGTTAAGGACCGGTTCAGCCATTCTATATCCCAGGAATCGATTTCGGCCAGGGGAACGTCCTGCCAGGGTTTGATCTTGAGGAGACGCACCGATCTGTCCCAGTTGGCTGTCGCCAGATACTCTCCCTGTGGAGACTGAGAGACCCTCAGGATCGGCGAGTCGTGTTCACTGCGCAGGACACATTGGCCATCCCTGGCTCTCCACATCCGGGCGGTCCGATCGAGGCTGGAGGAAACGACATGACGGCTGTCCGGCGTGAATAGCAGCCCGGTCACCTCGCCATCATGGGATGCGCTCCAGAGGCACGAACCATCCCTGACCCGCCAAACCTTGATGGTCCCGTCTTGCCCCGCTGACGCCAGGCGTTTGCCGTCGGGGGAGAAGGAGACAAGCCGGACTTCCCCTTCGTGTCGACCGGTCCAGAGACAGGACCCGTCCTCCGTGGCCCACAGCCGCACGGTGCGGTCCGAACTGGAGGATGCCAGGTATTGGCCATCCGGGGAAACCGCGACCTCCCACACCGAGTGCTCGTGCTCGGCCTTCCAGGCTGGCTTGCCGTCGGCAACCTTCCACATGCGTACCGTACGGTCCCATCCCCCTGAAACCCAGTGCTTCGAGTCAGGGGTAAAACCCATCCCCCAAACCACGTCATCATGGTTGCGGACCCAATAACACTCGCCACTGGAAACCCGCCAAACCCTGACCGTCCTGTCCCAGCCCCCTGAGAGGACGAATTTCCCATCGGCTGAAAAAGCCACTCCCAGAACGGCGTCCGCGTGCTTGCCCACCCAAAGGCATTTCCCGTCGGAAACCTGCCACAGGCGAACGGTTCGGTCGCCGCTGCCGGTTACCAGGAGGCGACCGTCCGGGGAAAACGCCGTACCCCAGACGGAGCTGCCATGCCGCTCCATCCAAAGCGCTTCGCTATCTTCCACCCTGGTTACACGAACCGTCGCGTCGGCGCTGCCGGTGGCGAGGAGGCGGCCATCCGGGGAGAAACGGGCAGACCAGACCCAGTTGTCATGTCTGGTCGCCCAAACATTTTTTGCCAGGAAGCAGTCGCCGTTCAGGCTTCCCGGGTTATGAGCGGCATCATGAACGGTATCCTGAACGTCAAAAGCCAGGTCTATGAGCCTTGACAACCCCTCGCGCTCAGCCGAACCCGGGTTGGAAGCGGCGATGGCGCGTAATATAATAATACCCCATCGCACCGGTGCCGCCTCTGCCAGTCTGACGAGGTCACCCCACCTGCCCTGGGAAGTGAGGGCCTTGACGGCTATGTCCCATTCCTCATTCGTCATGCGGGAAATCCGCCGGGTTTCCCCCCCCGAAACGGAAACACCTTCAATGTTTACGGGGTCAACAAGGAGAGACCTCAACAGGTCCGGCCTGCCAGCAGTGCGCAATGCGGCCAGGAGGCGGCGCCTGAGGTCGTCCCCTGAGGACCAATAAAACTTCTTGATCAGGGAACCGGTAAGGTCGAGGTCCTCGTAATCCTGGAGCCTTGAGGTAAGGATCAGGAAAGCAGCCCTTTTTGATTCGTCAGCGGGAAGGTAGCGCTTTTCGGCAGACAGGGTCTCGGCCTGGTGATGGCCTTGCATGGCCAGGTCACATATGAGATCCCTGGCCAGACGGGCGGCCGGGGTGTCATCAGCGGGGGACCCGTTCCCGCTGTTCCCGGAAGAGGCGACTTGATCCAATATGTTTAAGGCGGCGGCCGCGTCCCTGGAATCGGGGATGTGCGGCAGTGCCTCGGCCAAGAACCGCAGTGTTTCCATATCCCCCTTCAATGCGCTAAGGGATGCCAACTTAAGGGCTGACGCCCTAAACAGGCGGCCCGCCAGCGGAGTCCGGTTGGTCAGCCACGCCTTACTAAACCGCACCAACCTAACGGTTGACCTCGATTTTCAATGGTACGAATTTCTGCTCCGCCTCGGCGGCCTCTTCAAACGAAGCGGAACGAGCCCTCCCTTCACTGAGCCAGTTGCGTAGAGCTTGAATAGTTTCCTTCTGTGAAATGGAGAGAGGAACCTGGCGTTTCAATGCCCTGGATATATCGTCAGTGTTGAACTCCCTTTTTTCGTTAAACGCCTCATACATGGCGTCCACTATGGCCTGTTCGACCTCTGCGCCGGTATAGCCCTCTGATTCGACGGCCAGGCGGTCCAGGTCGTAGTCCTGAGGGATACGCCTCCTCTTTTGCAGGTGAACACTCACGATTTCCCGCCGTTCCTCAAGCGTCGGCAGGTCCAAGAAGAAGATCTCGTCAAACCTGCCCTTCCGCAGGAGTTCAGGGGGAAGGTTGGCGATGTTATTGGCCGTAGCCACGACAAAAACGGGAGCGGTCTTCTCTTGCATCCAGGTAAGGATGGTGCTAAAAACCCTCTGGCTGGTGCCGGCATCACCGAACCCGAAGGCAAAAGCCTTCTCCATTTCATCGATCCAGAGAACACAGGGGGCCACGGTCTCGGCAATCCTGAGGGCGCGGCGGGTTCGCTCCTCCGATTCGCCTACCAGCGGGCCGAAAAGGGCGCCGGCATCCAGTCGAAGCAACGGCAGGCGCCACAGGTTGCTGACCATCTTGGATGTAAGGCTCTTGCCGGTCCCCGGTATACCGATCAGGGCTATGCCCTTGGGCAGGGGGAGCCCGTAATCCCTGGCCTCCTTGGTGAAGGCCCTTTCCCTTAGACTCAACCACTGTTTAAGCACCCCCAGGCCGCCTATATCATCGGGGGTCTCACTGGAAGGATGAAACTCCAAGGCTTCGCTCTCCCGGATAATCTGTTTCTTTTCCTGTGTCACCAGGTCGATGCCGCGGTCATCCAGCACGCCCTCAGACACAATGGCTTTGGCAAAAACACGCTGGGCCTGGCTGGCGGAGAGGCCCTTGGCCGCCTGAATCAGTTTTTCCTCCCCCAGGGAAGTCAGATGAACCTTCACCCCGGGGGTGCGTGTGAGCCGATCAAGGACCTGCTTGAGTTCGTCCATCCCGGGTGGAGGGATCTCGACAACCTCCATCTCGTCACGCAATTCCTCCGGCACCTTACCGG
>DYIG01000008.1:10521-20929 GCA_020723725.1 Thermaerobacter marianensis
ACATCTCGTGAAAATCCTTGAGCACGAACACGGCTTCATCGAGGGGGTATTTCTCCGACTGTTCGAGAGCCGTCAGCGGGTCTTTAGCCCCGGGGAGCGCGTTGCCGCGGCCCGCAAGCAGCTGATACCCTTCGGCGGCGTCCCAGGTCAGGCATGTCCGTTGGGAACGTTCGCAAACCTGCTTGACTATTTTGAGGGCGCGTTCCTCCTCCTGGGTGACCAACACTATCAGGGTAACCCTTGCACGCAAGCAGGTATCGATTTCCCTCTCAAGTTCTGTCAACCAAATCCCCTCCCCCTCCAGCTTGACGGGACAGTGTACGCAGGGCGCTGAGGGCTTCCCCTCCCCCAATCCCGCTTATAATGATCTCTCCGCCGGGCAAAACCAGCAATTCGACCTCCGGGACAGCCAGGATACCGTCCAATTGGTAACGTTCGGTAAGGAGGTGAACCTGTTGGTTGGCGGAGCCGATCAACCCCGGTCCCGGCGCTTCCCCGCATTGGAAGGGCCCGGCAACCAGGACATCAACATTATCGAGAAACCCCCGCAACGCGGGTAGGGCTGCTATCTGGTCCAGAGTGTAGCCGGTAAACACCAGTATGGAAAGTTCAGTATCCGCTTTGATCCTCCTGAAGAGCTCCGTAAGGGGGCCTGCCTGTTCCAAAGGCTCTCCCCCGCTAACGCTTATCCCCTCGATTCCCTTTTGAAGGGATGTGATGCGATCATAGATTTCATCTATTGAGACGGTTTCGCCCCCGTCAAACGGCTGAGCCCCAGGGTTAAAGCAGCCCGGGCATTGCCTTGAACAGCCCTGAAGCCATAGAACAGAGCGGCAACCGGGTCCGTTAACCATGCTGTAGGGCATAAAATCATGGATACGAAGCTGCCTGGTCAATCCGGCACACACGCCCCTCCGAGGCCAGACTATTCAACCTTCCTGTATCTGCTGCTTTGTTTGTTTCATAACCCCAGTGTCCTCTTCCAGTGCCTCATACGTCATTTCCCGTTCCTTGATATCCCCACCCAGAAGCTGCTCCAAGGGTCCGGTGAGGTCCAGGCACTCCTTGCCCTTGACGCCGCGCACCCGCAGGACAACCTCACCGTTCTTGTCGATCAGTACCTCCACTTCATGGAGTTCCACGGGCATCCCCCTTGCGTTTACCTATGCCATCCTTCTCAAAACCAGCCGTATACCGCCGTCTTCCTGAATATCCTCCGAAACAAGGGAAAAACCCTGTTCCTCCAAACGGTTCTTTGCCGCATGGTATGCATACCGCTGGTGCAGGTTGCGGAGGAATTCGTCCCGGTTGAGGCCGGTGGCAGTCATCCAGTCGGCAACGGCCTCGTAGACACCCCCGGTATTGATAAACCCTACGTCGTGACCAGCTACCCTTACCTTCAACTCGACGCGGGCCTTCTGCCCCCCATAACCCTTTATCTCAACATCGCCCTCGATGTATTTGAGCTTCATATCCTGCAGCGCCTTTTTCAGCAAATCCTTATCGGTTATGCGAGTCTGCAAGCGGGTAAAATGAGACATGCACACCTTCCTCCTCGCCAGAGATCGTCTCCATATTCCCATTGTATACGAATTGCCCGGCTATCCACACTTGGCGCTGTCAACTGTGCTATTAGACATTAAACCCTCGTTTTCAATGCACCGTGCGGCATAAGTTGCCAGTCGTGTGCCTTTTTCGGGGTTGAAGGTTTCCACGCCTTTGATAAGGCCTATGGTGCCTACGGAGATGAGGTCCTCCACGTCATCATAGGAGCTTTCAAACTTCTTGACGATGTGCGCTACGAGTCGCAAGTTGTGTTCTATAAGCAGATTCCTGGCCGAGAAATCACCCTCCCTGAGCTGGCGCAGGCATTTCGCTTCCTCATCCGGGGGCAATGGTTGGGGAAAGGCTGTATTGCTGGCTAGATAGCCATGGCCTAACAGTAGCCCCTTAAGCACGACAGCCGACAGGGCGGCCAACAGTCCCAGTTCCATCAAAGCTTTCAACCTCCCGATTCCAGGCTCCTTTATGGTATGGGGGAAGTGGTGGCTGGTTGCGCGTCCTACTTGCTGCGGCGCAGTTTAGCTATGTTCTGATTTTGCTCCTTTAGAGTACGCGAGAAGATGTGTGTCCCGTCCTCACGAGCAACAAAATAAAAATAAGGAACATCGTCCGGGTGCAACACCGCGAGGATGGATTTAAGTCCGGGGGAGGCTATAGGCCCTGGGGGCAACCCGGTGTTGCGGTAGGTATTGTAGGGTGAATCCACTTTCAGATCTGCGTACGTAAGCGGTTCCTTGAATTTACCCAGGGCATAACGGACGGTTGGATCGGCATCAAGCTTCATGCCTTTTTTGAACCTATTCCAGTACACACCCGCGATGATCGGCCTTTCGGAGTCTACCTTGGCTTCTTTCTCTACGATCGAAGCCAGGGTAAGCACCTGATGGATGTTCAGTCCCATTTCCTCAGCCCTGCCCTGGAGTTCCGGGCTCCAGACTTCGAACATACGCTTCAGCATAATATTGACCAATTCTCTGGGGGGCGTGCCCGTTTCCACCCTGTAAGTATCCGGGAATAGATAACCTTCAAAAGGCTGGGCTCCCTGTAATGCACCCCCCCAACCGAACTTTTCCAGTAGAGAGGTATCCTTAAGCGCTTGACGGAGATCCCTTTCGCTGGCGAATCCCTTGGAATCAAGCAAGCGGATGATATCCTCCACGGCATAACCCTCAGGAACCGTGAAGGAACGCGTGGTAACCTTGCCCTGCGCTATCTTCTCCAGAACCTCGGCAAGAGACATAGCCGGGGTTAGCTCATACTCCCCGGCTTTAAGCTGACTGTCCTTGCCATACCATCGGGCCAGCAGTCTAAACATGGTTTCATTTTTTATGAGGCCTTGTTCCTTCAGGATCAGCCCGATGTCCTCTGTCGAGGAACCCGTAGGTATGGTTACCTTAAGCTTCTTGCTACTGGCAGGGTCAACGGGTTCATAGAGGGAGACAATGGAAATTGCGGCAAAATACCCACCCGCAAGAACGAGAATAAGTAATATAACCCCTACCCGTACCAGCCAACGCAAAGACAGTTGCTCCAGGAATCAGTCTTCGTCCTCGTCGTCTTCGTCGTCTTCGTCGTCTTCTTCATCCCAGTCCTCCGACTGGATGTCATCCCAGGCCTGGGCAACCCGGTCAAATTCCTCGCTATCCTCTATGTCAACGAGGATTTCGTTCCCGTCTTTATCGGTTTCAAGGCGGAGGACAAAGGCCTGTTCTTCATCACCCGGTTCGGCCAGAACGGCGTATTCCTTGTCATCCACCGTTAGAACCTCAAGAACATGGAACTTGTGCGTCTGTCCACTCTCGTCTGTCAGAACAATGCTTTCTTCGTCGTGATCGTGATGGTGCCCGTGCCCATGGCCGTGACCGCCACAACCGCAACCTCCGTGACCATTCCCACCCATTTAATCACCCTCTTGGCAATACTTTGACTCGGTTAGTATAATGCCAATATTTTAGTAAGGTCAAGGTCGATGAACATCCTTCAGTGTTCCCATACGACGACGGTCAAGAAAGGCCTGAAGGATTAGCACCGCCGCCAGCTTGTCCACGACCTTCTTCCTCTTGGACCGGCTTACATCCCCTCTAATTAACACCCTCTCGGCTGCTTTGGTGGTCAGCCGCTCATCCCATGGATAAAGAGGCACTTCAAGACTGCCAGCAAGCTCAGAAACAAACCCCATAACTTTGTCAGCCTGGGGACCTACGCTGCCGTCCATATTCCTGGGAAACCCGTATACGATCTCCCTTACTTCATAGTTTTCCACTATCCTCTTGAGATGTGAGATATCGGATTGGAGGGTTGTCCGTTTCAACACCTCAAGGGGTTGCGCGGTCAACCCCAATTCATCGCTTATCGCCATGCCTATCCGTGCGTTGCCCACATCGAGGGCTAGTATTCTGCCGATGGCTACCGTATATACCGCCTTTCCCTAAAGAAGGTTACAAGAATCGCACCTGCAACGAATCCCCCTATGTGGGCCCACCAGGCCACACCGCCGGTAGCAGCAACACCCAGGGAGGCGACACCGGAAATCAGCTGAATTCCGAACCATATAAGCAAAAAAAACATGGCCGGTATCTCAACAGTGGTAAGAAAGATGCCTATAGGCACCAGGGTGATGACTCGGGCATGCGGGAAGTTGAGAAGGTAAGCCCCAAGAACCCCGGCCACCGCTCCGCTGGCGCCGATTGCGGGTACGGTGGAAGCCGGGTTGGCGAAGGCATGAGCGACGTTGCCGGCCACCCCTGCCAGGGTATACATCGCCAGGAACCGCCAGGAACCCGTCAGGTCTTCAATGTTGTCCCCGAAAACCCACAGGAAAAGCATGTTCCCCAGTATGTGCAACCAGGAGCCATGCAGGAAGATCGCTGTGACAAGCGGTTGAAAGGTCCCCAGACTGGCCTCCGGGATCTCCGGACCCGACCCAATAAAACGATAGGGCACCATACCGAAGGTCCTGATAAAAGACTCGCGTTCCGGCTGGCTCAGGGTAACCTCATATAGGAAGATACCAACATTAACGACAATCAAGATAACCGTCATGATTGGGAACCGGCGAGAGGGTATGTTATCCCGCAGGGGAATCATAATGAGGCACCTCCACCGCCATACCGTCTAAGGGGCATTCGCATACGGCTAGGATTTTACCATACCGGACCATCTTATTCAGCAAGGTCGAGTCCCGCCATCTGCTTCGCTACACGGACACCTGCAGCCAAGGCATCAGCAAGCCGTGAAGGGTCCTTGCCACCGGCCTGTGCCATGTCTGGGCGACCGCCGCCACCCCCACCGGCAATAGACGCTACCTCCTTTACGATCTTGCCTGCATGAAGGCCCCTGCTGACAAGATCAGGGGTAACCATGGAGAGGAAGAATACCTTGCCGTTCTGGCGGGCACCAAGGATTATTACCGCCGACCCAAGCCTGGCCTTGATTTGGTCCCCAAGCTGGCGCAGGGCATCGGCATCCGGCACCGGTGATTCGGCGGATACTATTCTGAAATCGCCGACGTGTTCCGCATCACCGGCGAGGGTCTCGCTCTTGTCATTGATGATTTTGTTAATTAGGTTTTGAATCGTCTTATCCCGTTCCTTAATGTCCTCAAAGAGGGTTGCAACCCTGTCCGCAACCTCGGTTGGGCTACAACGCAGGAGGTCGGCTGCACGCCGCAGCTCGTTTTGCTGTTGGCGGACCTGTGTTAGAACACCGAGTCCCGTTACGGCTTCGATTCGACGCACACCGGCGCCCACACTCTCCTGCGCAATCAGCTTGAAGAGGCCAGCCTCTGAGGTGTTCTTTAAGTGAGTGCCTCCACATAGCTCCAAGCTGAAGTTGCCAGCGCGCACCACGCGGACAACGTCCCCGTATTTTTCACCGAACAGTGCCATGGCGCCCATAGCCCGTGCCTCATCCAGCGGCATCTCCGTTGTTTCCACCGGCGTCGCGGCAAGTATCTGCCGGTTGACTATGTCCTCGATACTCTCAATCTCCTCTTCGGTCACGGGGTGAAAGTGGGTGAAATCGAAGCGGATCCTGTCAGGGGCCACCAGGGAACCAGCCTGGTTGACATGTTCCCCGAGGACCTCCTTGAGCGCTTTGTGCAGGAGGTGAGTGGCTGTATGGTTACGGGCGATTGCCGCGCGACGCGCCGCATCCACCTCGGCATATACCTGTCGGCCCTCTTCAAGAAGCCCTTCCTTCACGACGCCAAAATGGACGGAAATCCCCCTGCCAAAGGGTTTGGTGTCTTCGATATCAACCCGAACATGAGGGTTGTCCCCGCGTAGAAGCCCGGAGTCACCGACCTGTCCACCGCTTTCGGCATAAAAGGGTGTCTGGTCGAGAACCACCGCCACCCTGTCCCCCATACTGGCAGCAGAAACCCGCCGGGCGCCCTCTTCACGCCCAGCCGTCTCTTTATCCCCACCTGGCAGACTGAAAACAGCAAGCACATTGGCTTGGAAACGTAAGGTTTCGTAACCGAAGAACATTGTGGAAGGAAGGTCGGCTATGGCCTTTTCCAGCCCCCCGGCCCCCACTGCCTCCATCTTTTCTTCCCTGTCGGCCCTAGCACGGCGCCTCTGTCCCTCGAGCGCCTCTTCGAACCCGGACCTGTCAAAGGCCAGTCCTTCTTCATCGGCGACGTCTTGAAGGAGGTCGGGGGGGAATCCGTAGGTATCGTATAGCACGAAACCCTCCTGACCGCTGATGACCCCTTTGCCCTGATTCTTAATCTCGCCGATAAGGGCTTCCAACCGCCGCATACCCTGGTCCAGGGTCTCAAGGAACCTTTCCTCCTCGACGCGGATTACCTGTTCCACAAAGGAAAGCCTCTCGTGGAGTTCCGGGTAAGCGGAACCCATGACCTCGGAAACGGTGGAACAAAGCCCGTAAAGGAATGGGCGATCAAGCCCCAGGACACGGCCAAACCGGACAGCCCTCCTGATAATGCGTCTTAAGACATACCCCCGGCCTTCATTCGACGGCATGACGCCGTCGCTTACCAGGAAGGTCGCAGCCCGAATGTGATCGGCAATGACACGGAAGGGAAACCCTTCCGGTCCCCGGGTGTACCGCTTTCCGGAAATATCCTCAATCCTTTTTATATATGGGGTAAAGAGGTCGGTGTCGAAATTGGTGGGGACCCCCTGGATGACCGAGGCGATGCGTTCCAACCCCATGCCTGTGTCTATGCTTGGACGGGGGAGAGGTGCAAAGGTTCCCGAATCATCGCGCTCATATTGCATGAAAACCAGGTTCCAGATCTCCAGCCACCGGTCACAGTCACACTTGCCGATGCCGCATTGCGGGGCATCGCACCTGAACTCGGGGCCGCGATCAAAAATGATCTCACTGCAGGGGCCGCAGGGGCCGGTATCTCCCATGGACCAGAAGTTGTCCTTCTCCCCCATCCTTACAATGCGTTCGGGGGGCAGTCCGATGACCCCCTGCCAGAGGTCGGCAGCCTCGTCATCCTCCCGAAAGACGGTGGCCCAGAGCCTGTCCGGGGACAGAGCGAGTTTGACGGTAAGGAAATCCCAGGCAAGCTGGATGGCCTCCCGCTTGAAGTAGTCCCCGAACGAGAAGTTGCCGAGCATCTCGAAGAAGGTGTGATGGCGAGCGGTCTTCCCCACGTTCTCCAGGTCGTTGTGTTTCCCTCCGGCACGGACGCATTTTTGCGAAGTAGCGGCCCGGCTATAGTTCAGCCGAGCCTTGCCCGTGAACACATCCTTGAACTGAACCATACCGGCGTTGGTGAAAAGGAGGGTGGGATCGTCCTTGGGAACGAGCGAGGAACTCGCCACTATCTCGTGCCCATGTTCACGGAAGAACTCAAGGAAAAGCGTGCGTATCTCCGATGCAGTGAGCTGCTTGGGCATGCTTTGGATCCACCCCCGCATTATCTGTCCTGACTATTATAGTCAGCCGTTCCTAAACACCTCAAGCACGAGGTGCTTAAACGGTTCCCATTTCTGTATGAGGAGATGGTTCATCCGGTTGATGTGTTCATCCCTGTTCTTGAGGAGCGCGAGCCCTGTCCCATGGCGGTGGTGGATAACGTTGGTGGGAACTACCTTTAGTTTGTAACCCAACAGTTTGATACGCAGGCAATAGTCGGCCTCCTCGTTCCAGAACGGGTTAAAGGAGGGGTCCAGGAAGCCGATGTAATGGGTCAGGTTCCTGAAGAGGCAGCAATAGCCTACAAGAACGTCCGCATCCTGCCCGGCAGCCTGTTCACTTGGCCACCCCTCCGTGTGGAACCGGTGCTGCCAGTCGGGAGTGAAACCGACGCCCTCTCTACCTGCTCCACCGACTTGCGGGTCGCTCATCGCGCCAAGCAGGGGTCCCAGCCAGCCCGGGCCAACCTCGACATCGTTATCCAGCCAAGCTATGAACTCCCCCCGGGCCAACTGCATGCCGTATGTCCTGGCGTAGACACCGTGGTTACGCTCCTTGCGCACGACCTTGACCAGCGGGAACTTTCGCGCAACGTGGGAAAACAACTCCGCGACCCCATCCGTTGAGCCGTTATCCACGAGCATCAATTCAAACGCGGTCGAGGTGTGGGTCAGCACGCTTTCCACACATTTGCGCGTGAGTTCCAGCCGGTTATGGGCCATGATGATTATAGATGTAAGGCCAGGGACTCTCTCTGTTCCCGGGATACCGCCAGGTAACATTTCGTTCTTCCCCGCTGTTATAGAGGTAAGCGGGCTGGCGTATTGCAGTCGGCTATTGTTAACCTGACCGGGGGCTCGACTCCATTGACCCACTTGCAACCGATTCAGACCCATTGCCTTCCACCCCATTTACTGGCGTAGACGCAGGCATTAATAATACAGGCATCTGAGTTATCTATGTGGCGGCGGGTGCCCATACCCTCATGCCACACCACACTGGCGCCGGTCGTGCCGACCTTGAACCCGGTGTCTATAACCCGGTTGTTGTAATCCCAGTCCTCGTGCCCGCCGCATTTGATATACCTCTCATCAAACAGGCCCACCTTTTCAACAACGTCCCTCCGCATGATCCAGGGGCAGTTGTTCCCGGGGATAAATTCATTGCGGTGCCCCTCCATAAAACGTTCAGCCCACTCATCCGAGTACTGAGAGGGGTCACCGGCAACATTCCAGGGGGCGAGTTTGCCTATGTCGGGCTGGGCCGCGACCTCGATCAGGCCTTCCAGCCACCCTTTGAAGAAGAGCATGTCATTGTGGATCCAGCAGACGTGGGTAATACGGCGATCCGCGAGGAGGTGCCGCATCCCCTGGTTAAGAGCGGTGGCCAGGCCAACCGGCGCGGGGTTGGCTAAAAACTCCAGGCCTATTGAATGAACGTACTCCTTTGTTCCATCATTTGAAGCATTATCCATCACCAACAAACGGACATTCTTCCCAACTGTGCGTATCAGGCTTTCCAGGCAGGCACGCGTTTTGTCTATAAAGTTGAAGGTTGTCAGGAAAATCCCTACCAAAGATATAAACGCCCTCCCTTCGGGACTCTACAGGCTATGCCGGATGAACATGGACTGATACACCTAAGGGAAAACAACCCCAAGGATCGTTTGCACCCTATGGACGGGGGTATGTTTTTGCAGGACCTCTTGACGGCCGGCCTCGGCGATCCGCTGGCGTTCGTCAGGGTGACGGAGGTAGTAGTCAACCGCCTCCAGCAGCTGGTTGTCGTTTTCATAGAGGACAAGGTGCTGCCTGTCCTGGAACAGGTCGGTGAGACCATGTCCAACCTTGTCCGTAACGATCAGTTTCCCGCAGGCCAATGCTTGAAAGGGTCTCTCGTTGACGTTGCGAAACCCGGCGGAGCGGTTGAACACCATCCGGCACTTGCCATAGAAACGTGCAGCCTCCTCAAACCAGTATCCGCCCGTTTCCGGGGTGGTCCTGAACCTTGAACTGAGCAGCACCCAGAGCCTTAGCCGCTCCTCGTACCCCACACCCATTTGCCCCAGCACGCCAATATCGTACTCCTCCGGCACACCCATGGGACGGAAGACATCGGGGTCGGCCCAGTGCGGGAGCCACCAGGTGTTCGGGTTCCCCTGCTGCCGGTAATAACCCACGTAATCCTTCTGGCTGATGAAGTTGTAATCGAAAACCCTAGTCCGCAGAACGCGGTTGAAGTCCCAAGCGTTACAGATAATCTGCACGGTAGGAAGGCTCGGCGGCTTTGCCTCCAGGTCGGAGAAGAAGAAGTTCCCTTCCTGTTCGATAACGAGGTCAACCTGGACCCCAATCGAAGCCAGCTGTTCAAGCATGCGGGGAAGGCTTTCCATTGTGGCCAGAGGGAAATTGTAATGGGTGTAGTTCCAGTGCCCCACGGTGATAACCCTATGACCTATGGCACGCGCTGCCCGCTGGAGGTCCGGGTGGCCGTACCAAAGAATAGTCAGGGGGCGGTTGGTACCGGGTGCCTCCGGCCTGACTCTGGCCGGAGGCACTTTAGCCCCTTCCTTCCGCCTGCAAACCACCTCGAAACTGTGGCCGTCCTGGATTGTATCCATCTGCACGACCTCCAGGAAAGGCATGCGGTCCAGGATTAGCCGGAACTCCCCGGGATTAAAGAACCGGAGGTGTATGAACTCCTCGGCCTGCGGGTTGGCCACGGAGTATCGGCCCTGCAGCACCAAGCAAACGTACCCTCCCGGCTTTATAACCCTTACCCATTCCAGAATGGCGTCTTCCGTGTGCCAGAAATGCTCTAGGCCATGGATAGATGCCACATAATCAAACTGCTCCGCTGGGAATGGCAGACGGATAGCATCGTAAAGGAGGTCGGGCTGACACAGGGGGTTGTTGTCTATGCCTGTCGCCTCCGGGCTCACCTTCCA
>DYIG01000009.1:0-2390 GCA_020723725.1 Thermaerobacter marianensis
CGTTGACCGATTGCATCCAGCGCCAAGGGCTATCCTCTTTGTTGCCAAGGAAAACAAACCTCTTTAACTCTTCAAAACCAAACAATCCCTCAGGGAACTCGAAAACAGCTTCGTCTCCAAATTCGATTATCCCAAAAAGCCTCGTCCTTAACTGCAACACTATTCCCCCTATTCCTCCTTAGGGTTTTAAGCCTCTAACGTAAGAATTCGAGAAGGGTCGGCTGGATCGTTTTCCCGGCCGCCATCAAAGCCATGCGATAAGCGTTTTCCTGGGTTGAAAGCAGAACGGCTGTTTCCGAAAGGTCAGCCTCCTCCATATCTGACTTCAACCGGGACACCTGAACCTGCAGATCCATTAACCTGTTCTGAGCCAATTCCAGCCGATTTGTCTTGGCGCCAACTTCGGATCTGTAAGTTAAAAGGTTGTCATAGGCTGTATCCAATGTAGCGATATCGGTTCCTCCGATAGCAGCGGTGTTACCCGCGTTAACATTAGTTATCAACTGGTCGATGGCCGCGATGGCCGGTGAGAAAACACTATTGCCTAAAATATTTATGCCCATCTTTACCCCAGGGCTTATTTCCCTGGTGATCTCTGCATTGGCCAAAATAGTATCCCCAAGATAGTTACCTGCGTTATCAAAAGGCTCGGATAATGTCTGGTGACCCCCAAAAATGTATCGATCCCCGTACATGGTGTTGCCAAGGCTTACAACCTCTTGCCTTAGTTGGGACAATTCCTGAGAAACTGCCGTAAGGGACTCCGGTGGCAAGCTGCTATTTGCAGCCTGAACGGCAAGTTCCCTTACCCTGCCCATGGTCAAACCGAGATTATTCAGCGCAGAATCGGTAACATTTAACCATTGGATTGATTCGGAAATGGTGCCCAGGTAACGATCGACTTCGTTGAGTGTGGTCCGGTATTGCAAGGAGAAGGATATTCCTACCGGATCATCGGAGGGACGGTTCAGCTTCATGCCACTAGAAAGGCGTTCATGGGTTATGATACGTCGCTCATCGGCTTTTTGGATGTCTCTCAGGATATTTCCTGAAAGGAGCGTTTGGGTAATACGCATGAAAGATTTCCTCCCCTTAATTCATATCGTTAAGGGAAAGAAATCCGTTTAACTATCTGGCACCCATTCGGTTTATTATTGTGGACATGTTTTCATCCAACATGGTAACTAGGCGGGCGGCTGCATTGAAGGCGTGCTGAAAACGCACCAGATCCATCATCTCTTCATCCAAATTAACTCCACTTATGGACTGTCTCTGGTTGGAGATCTTCTGCACCACCAAGTCCTGGCTCTCCTTCAGTTGTTTGGCCTCTCGGGACTCAACCCCAAGCGTCCCAATCAAAGACCTATAGTAGTCATCGGGGGTAAAGTTGCCCAAACCTGCAAGAACGGTCCGTTTAACCCCGGCGATGTTAAGTGCATTTGAACCGTCTCCAGGATGGCCCGATTGAGTCGCAACCGCGATTCGGCGCGGGTCCTGAATTATTGAATTATTGACATCAAGGGTTTGGATATCAAAGTTTGCCAAAACGGGATCAACCGTGAAGTAATCCTCCCAAGCATTGCCTGCCACTGCTACACCATTCAAGTCATAACCGGTCCGGTGAAGGTTATTTGTTTCAGTTGCTATGTTCCAGGCAAGGGTCTTTAACTGATCCCTATACTTATTAAGAGTTGTATCCCTAAGTTCAAGATAGGCGCCGAGTTCCCCACCCTGTATATCCGGCGGGGATCCAAACTCCTCCCATCCGATCTTGAGAAAACCTTGATTCAAAGGGTCTACTTCGGTTTCAAGCCGGTTCAATCTGGAACCGTCAATTAAGGTTATCCCGCTAATAAGAATCCTGACGCTTCGATTATCTCCTTCCAGTACCGTTATCCCCGTAATCTTTGATAGCTGATCAATCAGAAGGTCCCTTTGGTCCTCGAGGTCATTGGCCTCTAGCCCCACTCCGGTACTGTAAGCAATCCGCTCATTGAGTGATACTATCTGTTCCCCTAGCAGGTTTATTTCTTTAACCTTTATTTTTACAGCGGAGTCAAGGTTCCACTGAAGATCGCTGAGGCTCTTATCGCCCTGTTTAAAGGCCTCAACAAGGGCGAGCGCCCTTTGATTCAGCGACTCCCTGGCAGCCATAGATTCAGGGTTTGAAGCCACAACCTGCCAGGAGCTCCACAGTTGGTCCATTAAGGATTGCAGGGAGGAGTCGGATGGTTCGTTAAAAATCTCTTCTATCTGTGCAAGAATCTTTTCTTTAGTATCCCAGCGGCCAAGAGCAGTGTTCTGGTCACGGTACTGGAAGTCGAGGAACTGATCCCTTATCCTCGTAACGTTTTGCACTTCCACGCCAGTGCCGATTTGTCCAGATTCGA
>DYIG01000009.1:2400-15330 GCA_020723725.1 Thermaerobacter marianensis
GTGAAGAGCGGCGGGCTTGACTGTAGGTTCACCTGCTGGCGTGAAAACCCAGGCGTATTTGCGTTGGCTATATTATGGCCAATAGTATCCATGGCCTGCCTATGGGCATTTAACGCCCGGCGCGCCGTCTCAAAGCCCAAAAACCCGCTCAATACTCACACCCCCTGCATCTAGGAACTAGATGCTTCTATTAAGGAAGCGTGATACACTTTTTGATCTCTTCCGGGAGCCCGTGCCGTTGTACGTAGGGGCCGAACCCCCAATTCCACTGGCCAAAGTTTCCATGGTGAAGTTGATATAGGATAAGGACTGCTGAATCAGCTCAGAATTGCAGCGATTTACGGCAGTGAGTTCATGCAAAAGGTGAACAAGCCGTTGCTGATTCTCTTTTAGAATTGAACCGATCTCGGGTTCAGCAAGATCGGATAGCTTGCTGACTGTCACATCCGTGGGATGCTTGCCGAACTCCTTCGCCAAGTCACATTGCAGGGCATAGCGCTCCTCTTCAAGAGAAGCAACCTCTTTCAGGAATTCCTGTTCTTCGACTAAAAGACTCTCAAGTTCCGCGAACTGTCCCCCAACAAGGACCTTCTGTTTGCAGCGAGCCAAGTCCAAAAGGTTTGCGTAATAGCCGGCCTCCTGTTCGAGAAGGTTTGCCATAGCCTTTAACTTATTTTTAGATTCTAATTTTAATACCTCTCCCACTAACCCCAACCCCCCATGATCTAGCCTACAAAGATATCTCCCATTACCCTAAGCACGATCTGTTCTGCAACAGCCTGAGAGTCAATAGTGTAACTGCCTTTTTCTAATTCGACTCTGATTTTGTTAATTCTATCAAATCTTACATCTGGAATCTGACTCAACATAGATTTTAGTTTTTGCATTTCTTGAGCACGATCTGAAAAATCCACCCTGTCAGATACTGCGGCATTTCCACCCCCTTTAGCTTTGGTTTCGTCATTTGCCCTTAAAACGGAACCCGAGCGCTGAAGGTAGGTTTTGGCTGCCTTATTGACCTCGGCTGCGGAAATCATCATTTCCCCTTCACCCTCCACTGCTTCCAAGGCAAAGACTAAAGAAGTTATCGAAAGGAAGCTGAGAATTGTTTATAGTTTCGGTCGGGTATACATACGATTTCTATCTCGGTTGTTGCCCGGTTTTATCTCTTCTGCTACCTTCTCTTTTACATCCTGTATTTTGGACAGGATGTCTAGGGCACATTCTGCACAATAAGAACCGGTAGCAATAGGGGTGCCGCATCTAATACAGTTTAAGTAGCTGCTTGAGCCAATCCCGCACTCTATACGTCCGGTACGGCACATTTTAAGCTCGTCTTCTCGGCTCACTCCGGTATTCTTCACAGTTTCATCAAGTGAGGAACCAGGGTTATCCCGTAAATAAACCCGGACACGCTCGTACTTTTCTTCCTCTGCAGCCTGACAATCCGGACAGAGGTTAACCCTGACAAAAATGAAAGGTTTCCCACAGGAAATGCAATTGCGGACATCCATTTGACCCACCCCGCAGCGTCAAGCATTCCTCAGTCTAGATATCGACAGCCGCGACACAAACATCCACTCTACGGGCTCCGACCTTGAGTAATTCTTGAGTACAACCGATAACGGTTGCACCCGTGGTGTAAACGTCGTCGACTAATAGAACTGCTTTCCCTGTTAACCGCCAGGGATCACAGACTATGAAGCTGCCTCTGACGTTATCAAGGCGGGCTGAACGATCCAATTCGGACTGTTTCACGGTGGGGCGGTGGCGGTTTAAGATGCCTGTTGCTACCGGCGCACGGCAGTATCCCGATAAGACTCTGCTTAATAACTCCGCTTGGTTGAATCCACGGCTTGCAAGCCTCTTGGTGTGCAATGGCACGGGAATAATCAGGTCTGGTGGATTTAATAAGTCAATAACCTGCCTGGACATCAGTTTTCCAAGCGGTATGGCCAGGGCCTTTTCCCCATGAAACTTAAATCGGATAATCAGGTCCCTGAGATGGCCGGTATATACTCCAGCTGCCAGTGCCCGGTTAAAGGGTGGCAGAGCGCGCCAACAGGCTGGGCAATACCCGCCCGGACCACGAGATGGGAAACAACACCTCCTGCACATATCCTGCGGCTCGATGAGCAAGTCATGGCGACATTGGGGGCATATGAATGGCAGATCCGCATGCTGGTTGCCACGTTTTTCGATGGCTTGGCAGAACAAGCAACCCATTAAATCAGGGTAAACAAGGCTGGCTATACCGGAAAGGGCATCCTTTATGAACTGCAAGGAAGGAAAGGCACGTGAAGGGGGTCTATCAAACAACCTCTCTGCCTGCCTCTTTATCAAAGTACATCTTCTTGTCTGCCCTGCGAATCAAATCATCAACCGTAGAAGCATCCTCCGGAAAGGCTGCAATACCTGCACTGAATGAAACCCTAATAACCACGTTCTTGTTTGCTATGCGGAACGAATGTGCATCCACATTGGCCTTCATTCGTTTTACTACCTCGAGGGCCTCTTCGCTATTAGTACCCGGTAAGATGACGACAAACTCATCACCGCCGTAACGGGTGGGTATATCGCTCTGTCGTATGGACTCCTGTATCAGATCGGCAAATTGCCTGAGTACCTCGTCACCCGCCTGGTGGCCGAATGAGTCATTGTAGTATTTGAATTGATTGACATCAAGGTATATAACTGAAACACTACCTCCGCTTCTCTTTGCCTTTGTCAACTCTTCGTTTAGCTTTGCGTACAAATAACGGTAGTTATATAGACCTGTCATCGGATCGGTCACAGCCATAATTTCCGTCTTCTCGTATAATTCTGCATTGGCCAGAGCGGCTACAACATGGCTTCGTATAATGATAAGACTCCTGAAATCATCTTCACTGAAACCGCTTCTATCACTCTGGCCAACAACCATTAGCCCCAGGAAACTACTTTCCAGATTCAATGGAACTAGCACCTGCCTCATAACCTTTCCGAAGGGACCGGGAACCCCCTCAAGCAGCCATGGTTGACCAACAGTTGCCGATTGAATGATAGTCTTAGTCCAGTTTTCAAGGGCTTGGTTATCAACCGGCCTGCCATATTGGGTTTCAACAAAAGCACTGAGTTTCATCTTTTCATTTCCAGGTCCTTCTGGGAGTAGTACGGCTACAAAACCCGGTGATGTAAGCCGGTCAACGGCAAGGGCCGCCATTTCGGCAACCTTGTCCCGGCGAAGAATACTATTAAGGCTCTGTGAGACTTCTGAAATAATCTTTAACTCATAGTTAGCGTGACGAAGCTTGGTGTGTAATCTCATTAAGTAAACGACTGCCAGGAGGGATACATACGCAAGTGAAAGGCCAAATAAACCTTGTTGACGGTAGGCCTCGGCCAGTAACAAACCATATGCCGTAAAGATAACCTGACTTATTGCATCGAGGCCCAGTTGCCATTTCGTCCAGGAGTCTGGCTGCTGCCCGATGAGGTTGTTCCCCTTGATTAGAAGTCGGCTCACGGCAAAGTAAACGGGGAATATAAGCGACAATGGGAGCCAATTAGCATCGGCAAGCGGTGAAGAAACCCTCCCTCCCACCAGGTCAAAGATGAATAAAGCAAACAAAAACCCTACTGCCTCCGCAGATCCAACAAGAAGTACCTGGCTCCAGGGGTGTTTACTATGGATCAACCGCCAGGCGATCGACCCTGCGATAAGAATAGAAATAGCTGGGTCGGCCCCATAAAGGTTAAACAATGCAAATACAACGGCAAATACTGCCCCGGTTGGATACTTCCCTGGAGGTAGGTAGATAACCTCCATAAGTGTGCTCATAGCAAGGAAAAGCATGACCTCTGCCCAGGACGGCCATGCCCCGGAATGAGGCGAAAAAACAATATAGGACAGGCCACAGCTAACCAGACCAACGGCCAGCAAATACGCCCAGCTAAAGAGTACCCGTTTACCGTCTCCCGTTATCGACAATTATGGGAGCCCCCTCACGGTTTTCCTGGGAGCCAATCAAGATCTTTCGTAAGACACACAGATAGTCGCCCGCGTCTTCTTGTTCCTCGAGGTGAAAAACCCAGATAACCGGTTGATCGCACAGAAACCGTCCAAGGTCAAAAGCAGAGTGGCCACATGAACCAGAACGCCAACAAGCTACTTTTATTGGGAGATAGCGCCACAACCGTTGGAGTATGTAGGGTGTGTCATCAGCCGAATCTTCGTCAATAACGTTAATATCAATATTCCACGACCGGGATCCCGCAACTATGGAACAGACCTGCTGCAAGAATCCCTCTATTACCGGGGCCTGATTGTTGACCACTAGAAGAACGCTGGCAAAATGATTAGGCCTTCGTTTAAAAAGGCTTCTGTGGCGGAACCAAGCTATTGTGGCTAGGCTTAACGCCCCGAATATGGCCAACCATCCAACTGCCAAATACTCAAAACCCAACACTAACCACTCCCTAAACAGATCCCCCATTAGAATATGATCTGTTAAGGAGCGGGTACCTTGACTAATCCGTCACGGCACTTTCAGCAAACCATTCGGAATCCCTAACCCCAGACAGGCGCCTTAGCTGGGCCACCCTATCCAACCGCTCCCAGGGCAGATCAAGATCAGGGCGACCGAAGTGGCCATAGGCCGCAACCTGCCTGTATATAGGGCGGCGGAGATTGAGTTCGTTAATAATGGCTCCGGGACGCAGATCAAATGTCTCCTGCACAAACTTAACTATCTGTGCATCCGGTATCCTACCGGTTCCAAACGTATCTACACGTATGGAAACGGGCTGTGCCACGCCTATAGCATAAGCGATCTGTATCTCACAGCGGTCGGCCAACCCGGCGGCCACAATGTTCTTGGCCACCCAACGGGCTGCATAGGCGCCCGATCTATCCACTTTGGTCGGATCCTTACCGGAAAAAGCGCCCCCGCCGTGCCTTGCATAACCACCATAGGTATCAACGATTATTTTGCGCCCAGTCAACCCGGCATCCCCGTGGGGCCCACCGATAACGAAGCGACCCGTCGGGTTAACAAGTATACGGGTATCCCGGTCGAGAAGGTTCTCGGGAACAACCTTCTTTATGACGTGCTCGGTTATATCAGCAGTGATCCTGGCCTGGGAAACCTCAGCAGCATGCTGCGTAGAGACAATTATGGTATCGACGCGCTTTGGGGTTATCCCTTCATACTCTATTGTAACCTGCGTCTTCCCATCTGGCCGGAGGTATTCAAGCTCCCCGTTCTTCCTGACATGAGCCAGATGACGGGATAGCTTGTGGGCCAGGGAGATAGGTAATGGCATGAATTCAGGGGTCTCCGTACAGGCAAACCCAACCATCATCCCCTGGTCCCCTGCCCCTACGGACTCCTCGGCCAGGCCTGCATCGGCACTCCTAACTTCAAGGGCCTTGTCAACCCCTTGGGCAATGTCCGGGGACTGTTCGTGGACTGCCGTTATTACCGCACAACTGTCACCATCAAAACCGAAGTGGGCATTGGTGTAACCAATTTCCTTAATGGTACGCCGTATGATGGTGGGCATATCCACATAACAGTCAGCGCTAATTTCCCCCATAACCAACACAAGGCCCGTGGTAACCGCCGTCTCGGCAGCCACACGTGCCATTGGGTCATTATCCAGAATGGCATCAAGTATAGCATCAGAGATCTGATCGCAGATCTTATCCGGATGTCCTTCTGTTACAGATTCCGAAGTAAAGAGATGACGATGTGGATTCATGAATGGACGTCCCTCCCGCCCAACACACAGGGTGATATTACCATGGGCTTCTTAATAATGTCAATCAGTCGAAGACTACCGGTCTGACTTGTTGACTATTTGCTTAAAAGCTGAGCGTCCGGCATACCGCCCACCGGGGCCCAATTCCTCCTCAATCCGCAGGAGACGATTGTACTTGGCGACCCTCTCCGACCTGGACGGGGCTCCGGATTTTATCTGTCCAGCGTTGGTTGCTACCGCGATATCGGCGATGGTGGTGTCCTCAGTCTCACCGGAGCGGTGGGACACAACACAGGCGTAAGCGGCCCTGCGGGCAATATCCATTGCCGTTAATGACTCTGTAAGGGTGCCAATCTGATTGACCTTGACCAGAAGGGCATTCCCCACGCCGCGGGCTATGCCCAACGACAGCCTTTCGGGGTTGGTCACAAAGAGATCATCCCCGACAAGTTGCACCTTGTGACCAAGGCTTTCGGTGAGCAGAGTCCATCCTTCCCAGTCGTCCTCAGCCATGCCGTCTTCTATGGATATAATAGGGTACTTTCGGCACCATTGCTCCAGGGTTTCGGTGAGTTCTTCGCGGGTGCGGGTCTTGCCCTCTCCCGGAAACCGATAGAGGCCATCGGCGTAGAGCTCAGTAGCAGCTACATCTATGGCTAGCCACACGTCTTCCCCCGGGCGATATCCCGATTTCTCAATTGCCGACACAATGGCTTTTAGGGCCTCCTCATTAGAGGGCAAATTAGGCGCAAATCCCCCTTCATCACCAACGCCTGTGCTAAGGCCCCCCTGAATGAGCAGCTTTTTCAGTGAGTGAAAGACTTCTGAGCCCATCCGCAGGGCATCCGCAAAGGTGGCCGCACCAGCCGGCACGATCATGAATTCCTGAATATCCACGGAGTTAACAGCATGCTTGCCTCCGTTCAGTATGTTCATGAGTGGAACAGGAGTGGTATTGGAGCCCGCCCCCCCAAGGTAACGGTAGAGGGGTAACCCGCACGATGCCGCTGCAGCATGAGCTACCGCGAGGGAAACCGCGAGAATGGCGTTGGCGCCAAGGTTGGCCTTATTAGGGGTCCCGTCCAGCTCCAGCAGCTTGGCATCTAATGCAGTTTGGCTTAAGGCATCGGCTCCTTCCAAGGCGGTGCCTATGATCTCATTTACGTTCTTTACCGCCCGCCTTACCCCAAGCCCCTTATACCTGGAGGAATCATTGTCCCTTAATTCAATAGCTTCGAAACTCCCCGTGGAGGCGCCGGAGGGTACCGCCGCCCGTCCAGCTGAACCATCGGATAGGATTACCTCACATTCAACGGTAGGGTTCCCGCGGGAATCAAGAATTTCTCGTGCGTGTACGGAAATAATGGAAGCCATCAGATACCTTTCCCTTCCCCTTGCTATTTCTCGGGCTCAACTACAGCTTCGTTTTTTACAGCCCTGGACACTATTAAGGAGTGCCCGTCCATTTCGCGCGGCTGGTTAATTCCGAAGATATCCAATACGGTAGGGGCCACATCGGCCAGGGTTCCCGGACGCAGGGACCAATTCTCCAACCCGTTTCCTACAAGAATACAGGGGACTGGGTTGCTAGTATGTGCCGTGTAAGCCTGCCCCTGTTCATCGTCCACCATGCGCTCAGCATTGCCGTGGTCCGCTACTATTAAAAGCATTCCATCCCTATTCAGGACAGCTTGCACCACCCTGGACAGGCACTCATCGACCACCTCAATGGCTTGAACGGCTGCGGGTAAGTTGCCCGTATGGCCGACCATATCAGGATTGGCAAAGTTCAAAACGACCAACCGGTAGTCGTTGTTTTCTATTTCATCTAGGAACCGCTGTGTCACCGCCCTGGCATTCATTTCAGGGCATTGGTCATAGGTTGCAACTTTGGGCGAAGGGATCAGTACCCTTACCTCACCGGGGAAAACCTGCTCCTCTCCCCCATTGAAGAAGTAGGTAACATGGGCGTACTTCTCCGTTTCGGCAATGCGTAACTGCTTCCAGCCCTGACGGCTGACAACCTCCCCTAGGGTGTTTACAAGGTGTTCCCGTGGAAAGGCAACCTCGACGGGGAAAGCATCATCGTATCTGGTCATGGTTACCACCTTGAGGAAGAGCCTTTCGCGCGGGAAAGCTTCAAATTCATCGGACACGAAAGGACCTACAATTTGCCTGGCCCTGTCCGCACGAAAGTTGAAAAACACGACACCGGAGCCAGCTTCAATGAGCCCCAACGGTTTACCCGTATCACCAATTATGACTGTGGGCTCAACGAACTCGTCCGTTTCGCCCCTTTCATATGCCATGTCAAGCGCTTCCGACGCGGTTCGGGCCGTATACCCGTGGCCGTGGACCAAGACCCTATACGCCTTCTCGGTTCTGTTCCATCGGCAATCCCGATCCATTGCATAATAACGCCCGGTAACACTCGCAATGCGGCCTATACCCAGGCGGGTCATTTCTTCCTCGAGTGATTGGATGTAACCCGCCGCGCTCCGGGGCAATACATCCCGCCCGTCGAGAAAGGCATGAACGTAAACATCTGTCACGCCATGCTCCTTAGCTAACCTTAAGAGGGCAAAGAGGTGTTTGATCTGGCTGTGCACCCCTCCATCCGAAAGCAAGCCCACGAGATGGAGCGGCCGACCACTGTCCCGGCAGAAGTCGGTCAACTGTACCAGGGCCGTGTTCGTGAAGAAGTCGCCACTGGCAATAGAACGGTGGATCCGGCTCAAATCCTGGTAGACGACACGTCCAGCCCCTAGATTGAGGTGGCCGACGTTGGAGTTGCCTGCCTGCCCTTCAAGAAGACCGGCGGCTTCGCCATCGGTCCTCAAGTAAGTATGCGGGTAGGTTTCCATAAGGTGATCCATAAAGGGTTTGCGAGCCAGAGCAATGGCATTCCCTTCCCACCGGGTGCTGATGCCCCAGCCGTCAAGCACAACCAACACAAATAATCGGGGGATCATCCCGTTGCCTCCTAGAGGTCCGGTGAAACCTTTTTGAATTACCCAGCCGCTGTAACTAAAGCGGCTTCGGCTATGCTGGAAAACGAATCTGCTTTCAGACTGGCTCCCCCAACTAGGGCGCCGTCGATGTCTTCCTCTAAAATAAACTCGGATATATTTGCCGGAGTAACGCTTCCGCCATAAAGTATTCGTAGAGAGGCAGCTGCCTGAGCAGACGTCAATTGGCCGACTGCACGCCTTATTAGGCGGGCCACCTCGGATGCGTCACTACCGTTGCTGGACCGTCCTGTGCCGATGGCCCATATCGGTTCATAGGCGATGGATATTTTGCTTACCTGCTCGGCAGACAGACCTGAAATGGCTGCGGTGACCTGGTTGGTAACCAGGGTTGCGGTTTCGCCTGCCTCACGCTGCTCCCAGGTTTCCCCCACGCAGATAATGGGAGTCAAACCGGCATCTATAGCAGCTCTAACCTTCCGAGCAACCATCTCGTCTGTTTCACCAAAGTATTGGCGACGTTCGGAATGCCCGATAATCACGAAACGGCAGCCCGCATCGAGCAGCATCCCCGGCGAAACCTCGCCAGTATAGGCTCCCTAGGCCTCCCAATGAACATTCTGGGCGCCCAGCGCGATGTTTGACCCCTCTATTTCATTCCCCACAGGCAACAACCATGGAAAGGGTGGGCAAACCACCACTTCTACCCCCGAGATGTTTTGCAAATTGCTGCGCAACTGTTTGGCAAGTTCGGCTGCATCACCGTGCCCTTTATTCATCTTCCAGTTGCCAGCAATCAGGGGAGTACGCCCTGAACCTGCCATTTATGCCACTCCTCTCATCAAGAAAGAACTTCCACATAGAGACGGTACCCGGATTCAAGGGTACCGAATCAGGCGTCCAGGAGACATGAGATTCCGGGCAATTCTTTGCCTTCGAGGAACTCAAGCGAGGCGCCGCCTCCCGTTGAAACATGGTCCATTTTGCCGGCCAAGCCAGTGCGTTCAACAGCGGCAACGGAGTCGCCACCGCCAACGACTGTGAAAGCATCGCTCTCGGACAAGGCCTCTGCCATCCCCAAGGTCCCCAGCGCAAATTGCGGCCACTCGGCTACACCCATAGGACCGTTCCAGAAAACCATCCTGGCCTTCTTGATTGCCTCGGCGTACCTTTTAACTGTCATCGGGCCGATGTCCAACACCAGCCAGTCTTCCGGGATTTCATTAACCGGCACAATACGCTTATCAGCATCGGCCATAAAAAAGTTGCCGACGGCCACATCCAGGGGAAGGAGCAGTTCCTTGCCAGCTTCCCTGGCACGAGTAATAAGGTCTTCCGCAGCGGGAATCATCTCTTCCTGGACAAGCGACTTGCCCGTCTGATAGCCCAAAGCGCGCAGGAAGGTGTTGGCCATTCCCCCGCCGATGGCCAGCACATCGACCTTATCCAGGAGTTTCTGCAAAACGACCAGTTTGTCAGATACTTTAGCCCCACCAATGACGGCCGCAAAAGGGTGCTCGGGATCAAGGAGCGCCCCCAAGGACTTTATCTCTGCTTCGATAAGGAACCCGGCAACCGCCGGGAGATGGTGAGCCACCCCTTCAGTGGAAGCATGAGCCCTGTGTGCCGTACCGAAGGCGTCGTTCACGTAAACATCCGCCAGGGAAGCAAGCTTGCGGGCGAAATCGGGGTCGTTCTTTTCCTCCTCCGCGTAGAACCGTACGTTCTCAAGAAGGAGGACTTCTCCTGCCCCGAGGTTGCCGACAGCTTGCTCTACCTCCGGTCCGATACAATCCCCCACGAATTGAACCTTTGCCCCTAATAGTTCACCCAGCCTCTTGGCTACAGGTTGGAGGCTGTACTTCGGTTCACGCTTACCCTTGGGCCTCCCAAGGTGGGAACAAAGGATAACCCTGGCTTGCTCATTAATGAGATGTTTGATTGTGGGTAGAGCCCCGACGATCCGGGTGTCATCCGTAACCGTCCCCTTCTCATCCAGTGGGACATTGAAGTCCACCCTGACCAGGACCCGTTTGCCCCGAACATCCACGTCTCTAACTGTCTTCTTGTTTAAATTCATAACTTAACCCCCAAGCTCCAACCCTTGGCAATCACGGGATAGATTTTACCAAACTTTTGGCCACCTGACCTATAGGACCCTTGCTTCACCCTTGTAGACCAGCCCACGGGGGCTGTCCACTGTAACAACAGTTCCGTCTTCAATCAAACTAACAGCGGATGTGGCTTCCGCCACCAGAGGTTTACCAAGCCGCCTGCACAGACTAATCACATCACCGGAGGGGGCAGACTCCATAACGATGGCAGATGCCCTCTGAAACAAGGGCTCCGACTCGGGGGAGACTTCGCGCAACACCAGAACATCCCCGTCCTGGAAACCGCCAGGAACACCATTATTGAGAACGGCCGCCCGGCCTTTGATAACCCTCTGACCGAGACCTGTACCCCGCACAAGGATTTGACCAACGGTATGTACTTTAAGAAGGTTGGTCGACCCGGCCACCCCGACCGGCACACCCGCAGTTAAAACTACGGAGTCCCCTTGTCTTACAAGGCCCGCTTGAATGCACTCCAAAATAGTTTCATTTATGACCTCTTCGGTTGTCGGCAGGTCCTTGATCTTCAGGGGGACAACTCCCCATACCAAACGCAACCTGCGGAACACCTTTTCCACGGGTGTCGCGGCTATGATGGGCACGGAAGGCCGGTATTTCGCCACCATCCTCGCCGTATGACCAGTTTGCGTAGCCGTGATTATCGCTGAGGCCCCCAGGTTGAGGGCCGTAGTGCAGGTGGCGTGACTAATGGCGTCAGTGACAGTATGGGAGGGCTCCGGAACCGGCCGCTTCAGCTCCGACGGATGCATGCACACTGCTTCATCTGTGCGATTGGCAATGGTGACCATGGTCCGGGTGGCTTCGATCGGGTACTCACCCGATGCAGTCTCTGCCGACATCATAACGGCATCCGTACCGTCAATTATGGCATTGGCGACGTCACTGGCCTCTGCCCTGGTGGGGCGAGGGCTGTGAATCATCGACTCCAGCATCTGGGTTGCCGTCACCACGGGTTTACCGACCTGGTTGCAGCGTTTGATAATAAGCTTTTGTATAAGGGGAACCTCTTCAATGGGGCATTCCACCCCCATGTCACCGCGCGCCACCATTACGCCATCGGCAACCTCGAGAATCCCCTCCAGATTCTCAAACCCTTCCCGGTTTTCGATCTTGGCAATAATGGCGATGTCCCCGCCGGCATCCTCTATGACCCCGCGCACCTTGCGGATATCTTCCGCATTGCGCACAAAGGAGACGGCCAAGAAGTCTACTCCCTGTTCGACTCCGAAGCGGATATCCTTCTCATCCTCCTCGGAGAGAACAGGAAGGAGGATTCTGGCGCCCGGCAGGGTCAGCTTCTTACGGTCGCTTAAAACCCCTCCAGACAGGACCACGCAATGGACCTCGTCACCAACAACCTCTTCAACTCGAAGGGTGATTTTACCGTCATCCAGAAGAAGCAGGTTGCCGATTGCAACCTGCTCCGTCAACGGGGCATACGCCACGTGAACAACATGCTGCGTCCCGGCAACCGCTCTTGTAGTTAGAGTGAACCTGTCCCCTGCTTCCAGGAACACGCGCGACTCCGTAAAGTTCCCAACCCTGATTTCCGGCCCTTTGGAGTCGAGCATAATCGCCACGACCTTGCCAGTACGCTCCATGGCCTGGCGCAGAAGGGCGATGGTCTCCGCATGAATCTCCCTGTTGGCATGGGAAAGATTTAATCTTGCAACATCCATTCCGGCCTCTATCAAGCCAACCATCATATCAAGTGAACGGCTTGATGGGCCAATGGTACAGATAACCTTTGTCCGGCGCATTGAGACCCCTGTCTAGACTAAAGTCCTTTTGCCGCGATGAGCTCCACCAGGTCCACGAGACGCTCGGAATAACCCCACTCGTTGTCATACCAGGAAACCACACTGACCAGGTTGTCAGCAACAACCGTGGTGCTAAGAGCGTCCACGATGGAAGAATATGTGGAACCCTTGTAATCCGAGGAAACGAGCGGCTCGTCCGAGACCCCGAGAACACCCTTTAGGGCGCCGTTGGCTGCCTCTTTGAGGGTTGCGTTAACCTCTTCGGCGGTCGTTTTGCGTGAAACCTGCGCCACAAGGTTAACAACCGAAACCGTCTGAACCGGA
>DYIG01000009.1:15340-17682 GCA_020723725.1 Thermaerobacter marianensis
GGAACGCGCAGGGCAAAACCGTGAAGCTTGCCCTTGAGCTCGGGGAGCACCAGGGATACCGCCTTCGCAGCGCCAGTAGAGGTGGGGATGATATTGACAGCGGCAGCACGGGCACGGCGCAGATCCTTGTGTGGGAAGTCGAGGATGACCTGGTCATTCGTGTAAGCATGCACCGTGTTCATGAAACCCTTTTCAATGCCAAAGGCATCGTTGAGGACCTTGGCCACCGGGGCAAGGCAGTTGGTCGTGCAGGAAGCATTGGAAATGACGTGATGGTTCGCGGCATCATACTTGTTGTGGTTGACGCCCATGACGATGGTTATATCCTCGTCCTTCGCCGGCGCGGATATGATGACCTTCTTGGCTCCACCGGAATTTATGTGCAGACCGGCCTTATCCCTTTCGGTGAATCGGCCGGTGGACTCCACGACTATGTCCACCCCGAGGTCCTTCCAGGGCAGGTTAGCAGGGTCGCGCTCAGCCAGTACACGCAGCTTGCGACCATTAACGTCAATGCCCCCGTCTACAGCCTTGATGTCCCCGGAAAGAGTGCCGTAGTTGGAATCGTATTTCAGCAGGTGAGCAAGTGTCGAGGGATCCGTAAGGTCATTGACTGCTATAACCTCTACCCCAGCCCTCCTAGCAGCTATACGGAAAAAACGCCTGCCAATACTGCCAAAACCATTGATACCTACCTTAACAGCCATCCACTACACCTCCGCTAAAACTAGAACTAACCTTGGAAAAAACGCGGATCCCCCGCATCCCGTATAAATCTATCAAAAATGTTTCCTTAGGAACAGGGGTATGGGGCGACATTTTTCCACAAACTCCGAGATTCTAAGGGCTGCATCCGCAAGGGCCCTGCAAAAGGGCGCAACCAGGATCACACCTGCCAGATTGAACAGGGTATGGGCGTTAGCCACCTGTTGGGCGGGGCCACCTCCCAGGAGCTGCACCGCATGCACAAAGAAGGTATGAAAGGACAAGACTATTGCCATGTTTATTATATTGAAGAGAAGGTGGCTGATAGCAAGGGACCTGCCCGTGCTGCCCGCAAACAGGCCAACCACCATAGTGTCCGCTGTTGTACCCAGGTCATCTCCCGCCATGATAAACAAAGCGGAAGTGAGGCTGACGAAGCCCTGTTCGGCAAACCTCTGCAATAGGCCCACCGTAACGGATGACGACATAACCACTGCCGTCAGGACCACACCTGCCACGAGACCGGTCCATGGTGACGTGCCCAGCGACATGAATGCATCCAAAAACCAGGGCTGACGCCCCAGCGGGGTAAGCCCCCTGTCCAGCACCTCCAGCCCGAGGAAAACCATCCCCACACCATAGAGGACCCATTCGAAGCTCCGTGTCCCCTTGCCACCCCGCCAAAGCCGACAGAGAGAGAGAATGCCCCCTGCGATCAGGGGAACCATGGTCGGCAAAATACCCCCGGAGCCTATGGCGCCACGCGCCAGCAGTTGACCGGTTAAAGTCGTTCCGAGGTTCGCGCCGAGAACCAGTGGAACGGCTCTTCGAACGGTCAAGATACCCCCTTTAACCATCCCCACCAGGAGTATTGTTGCGGCGCTGGAGGATTGGATGGCAGCTGTGAACACCGTTCCAAGCAGGATACCCCTGACCGTCCCTCCACTGTAAACAGACGCGGCGTTGCGAAAACGCTCCATTCCCGGGCCCTTCAGGCCCCCTGCAACGAAACCTAATCCGGCAGCAAGTAAGGCAAAACCCAGAACAAACCCCGCTAAAGCCCGGAAAGCCACCGGATATACACCCCTCCGGAATACTATCTGGGGGGTGTCCGTTGTATTCCTGGCGGCAGGACCTTCTTGGCCACAATCTCTAATGAAATAACGTTGAGGGCGGTCAGGGCCTCTACTACCCTGGTGGCGTGGGCCTGAGCCTCACGCATTAATGGAACGAGTTTGACTCCGAAGTGAAAGGTGAGTTCGGCCATGATAACGACCCCCTCGGGCCGTGTATCAACCGTTACCTTGCTGGCGCCAGCGATGCCGGGTATCTCCTTGACAGCATGCTGCACGATTTGCGCAACCACCGAGTCGGCAATGTAAAACCGACCTAGGGAGCTGAAGGTTGGCCTTACCATGGATTTCTCGATTAGCAGGCCCTCTCCCCCCCTCCGTCGGCGCGAAGGGTGAAAGAACCGCAGTGGGTCGATCAGATAACCGGAGAAGCCCTTTTTTACCTCAAAGGTCGGGGCGGGGATGACGTGCTTGCCCTCCAAACGCCGGATTCGCCGTGCCCGGCGGATCTCGGAGGGTGAAGCGATATCCGTTATCCGTATGTATTTCTCGGGGTGCGGCAGG
>DYIG01000009.1:17692-20309 GCA_020723725.1 Thermaerobacter marianensis
TCGAGGGCATTACAGATCCTTTCCACCATATCGGCGGAGGTTCCCAGGATCAGGACCCGCTCAGGGCGGTACTCACGGATGCGTTCCCTCACCTGCCTGGCATGCTCAGGGTCGCTGAAGATGGCACGGCGCACCGCCGCCAGCGCGGTATTCTCGCGCTTTGCCGAAACACCGGCAACTATCTTACTTCCCTGGATGAGCAGGCCGTCATCGATAATCATCTCAGCGCCATAGCGTTGAGCGATCAGGGAAGCCCTGTGACTCTTGCCCGTACCGGCCGGGCCGATAAGCCCGTAAACCTCCACCCCTAAAGGCCCCCTCCGGAACTAGTTGAGGCGTTGTAGAACCCTTTTGGTGGCTTGCACTGCCGCCTCGATGTCTTCTTGCTTATGAGCGAGCGACACAAACCATGTCTCAAACTGCGAAGGCGGCAAGAGGAATCCCTCGTCAAGCATGCCCGTGAAGAACCGTGAAAAGAGCTTGGTGTTCGACTTTACGGCGGTATCGAAATCCCGCACCCTTTCTGATGTAAAGAACAGGGTGCAGACAGAACCGATGTGATTTACAGCGAAGGGGAGACCGAGTTCATCCACAACGCGGCGGAGCCCTGACGCCAGGAGCTCGCCCTTCTTGCGTAGTTCATCATATACCCCGGGGCGTCTTAGGGCCCTGAGCATGGCGAGCCCGGCGGACACAGCCAGGGGGTTCCCCGAAAGGGTGCCAGCCTGGTAGACCGGACCAGAAGGGGAGACCTGCTGCATCACATCACGCCGCCCGCCGTAAGCACCGACGGGGAGCCCCCCTCCGATGATCTTGCCCAGGCAAGTGAGGTCAGGGGTGATGCCATAGTACTCCTGTGCCCCTCCGTAAGACATCCGGAAGCCGGTTATAACCTCGTCAAATATCAGGAGCGCGCCGTGTTTGCTCGTTTCATCCCTGAGACACTGCAGGAAACCCTCTTCAGGGAGTACAACACCCATATTGCCGGCAACCGGTTCAACGATTACAGCAGCTATCTCGGAGCCGCTTTGAGCAAACAGGTCCCTGACAGACTTGACGTCATTATAGGGCAGGTTGATTGTATCCGCTGCCGTCCCAGGTGTGACTCCGGGGCTGTCCGGAACGCCCAGGGTAAGGGCGCCTGAGCCGGCCTTCACGAGCAGGGCGTCGGAGTGACCGTGATAACAACCGGCAAACTTCACAATCTTGGAACGCCCGGTGAAACCGCGCGCCAAACGGAGCGCGCTCATGGTAGCCTCCGTTCCCGAACTGACTAGGCGGACCATCTCTATGGAGGGAACTGCCTCGCAAATCTCCCGCGCCAACCGGATCTCCAGTTCGGTGGACACACCATAGCTGGTGCCCCGACCCATGGTCATACCAATGGCCTCAAGTATTTCAGGGTTGGCATGGCCCAGGATCATCGGCCCCCAGGAGGATATGAAGTCGACATAACGATTGCCGTCAACATCCCAGAGATAGGCCCCCTCGGCACGGTCCGCAAAGACCGGTCCTCCACCAACTGAACGGAAGGATCTAACCGGGCTGTTTACACCGCCTGGTATGTACCGGGAAGCCTCCTCGAACAGCCGCTGAGAAACATCCGTTTTCCTAGCCATGCTCATCCACTCCCCTTCTGAAAAATTGCGCGGGCCTTGGCCAGCTGCTCCCGCACCCTCTCCGGCGCGGTGCCCCCGTACGAGGTGCGGGCCTGGACCACCGCATGATGATCGAAACCAGAGGGCGCGACGCCCTCAAACAGGGGCGAAAACCCCCTCAGGGTTTCTGGTCCCAGGTCTTCCAGCACCCGGCCCTCTTCAATGCAGTATCGGACTATTCTGCCAACTACCTCATGGGCTTCCCGGAAGGGCATGCCCTTGCCAACCAGGTAGTCGGCCAGATCGGTGGCATTTGAAAAGTCTCCCCTGAGCGTCTTTAACATCTGCTCACGGCGCCACCTGAGGTTTGACACCAACCCCGTGAATGCAGGCATAGCGGAGAACAGGGTGTCCACAACGTCGAAAACAGCCTCCTTATCCTCCTGCATATCGGTATGGTAGGCCAGGGGCAGCCCCTTCATCACGGTTAACAGGCCCATCAGGTGCCCGAAGACCCGGCCCGACTTGCCGCGTACGAGCTCGGCCACATCGGGGTTCTTTTTCTGAGGCATGATGCTGGACCCTGTGGAAAACTCATCCGGCAGTTCCACGAAGGCAAACTCCGTTGAACTCCAAAGGATGATCTCTTCACAGAATCGCGAAAGGTGAACCATCAGAATCGAGGACGCAGAAAGGAACTCCAACAGGAAATCCCGATCACTCACCGCGTCCATGCTGTTTTCATACAGCGCGGAGAAACCAAGTTCCCCGGCTACCATAAACCTGTCTGTGGGATAGGAAGTCCCGGCCAGGGCAGCAGCCCCCAGAGGCATGGAATCCGTCCGGCGCGAACAGTCGACGAACCGGTCATGGTCCCTCTCCAGCATCCAGAAGTAGGCCAGGAGGTGGTGGGCAAGCAAGACCGGTTGCGCGCGCTGCAGGTGGGTGTAACCGGGCATGATAACCGGCTCCGGGTTGAGCGCCGATTCGGCCTGTTGAAGCAGGGCCCCCTGCAGTTG
>DYIG01000010.1:0-6496 GCA_020723725.1 Thermaerobacter marianensis
AGAAGCGAGGCCATCTGTCTGCAAAAAGCTCCCGTTTCTTTAATACTAAGCCGCCGCCCGAAGGGGGCCAGGACGCCTTTGAAGTATCGTTCCATAATACGTATAACGTCTCGGTCAACTTCGATATCGGTTATCAGAAGACCGGTCCGCCGTAGGTTCTCAACGGCCCTGACCAGGCTTGAAGCCTCCGCAACGCCCTTGATGCGTCGTCCCCTTCTGTCCATGGCGGTATAGATATAATGAGGCATGTCATCACCTGTCAGATTTAGAGATCGAGCAAACCAGCACGGCTCACTTCTTCTATCGTCGTCAATCCGTCCATGGCTTTGCGCAGGCCATCCTTTACAAGGGAAACCATGCCCTCAGACAAAGCCTGTTTACGGATTGTCGCTGTAGGGGCTTTCGCCGTTGCCATTTCCCTTATTGCCGTGCTGACCACCATGAGCTCAAAAATACCTACTCGGCCACGGTAACCCGTTCCCTTGCAGCGATGACACCCGCGTCCCCGATAAAAGACACTTGCTTCCGGAGGGATCTCCAGGAAATGCCTCTCCAGGGCATCGGGAGGCAATTGGTAGGCCTCACGGCAATTTGAACATATACGCCGCACCAGCCTCTGGGCTAAAACCCCTGACACCGCTGAGGCGACGAGATAGGGCTCAACACCCATATCGATAAGGCGAGTAATGGCGCCGGGGGCGTCGTTGGTGTGCAGACTGCTAAGTACAAGGTGACCGGTTAGCGCAGCCCTGATGGCCGTCTCGGCAGTTTCGGAGTCTCGAATCTCTCCGACTACCATAACATCGGGGTCCTGGCGCAGGAATGACCTCAAACCGCTGGAGAACGTGAGCCCTGCCCGAGGGTTAACCTGAACCTGTGCGGTCCCGGGGACGACGTATTCCACAGGGTCCTCTATGGTAACTATATTTATTTCCGAGCTATTGATTTCAAAGAGACTGGCAGTCAGGGTGGTGGTTTTCCCACTCCCGGTGGGACCGGTCACCAGGATCATCCCTACCGGCAGCCTGATGATCTGCCGAAAGGCACTCAGGGTATCCGGCATGAAACCCAGGTCGTCCAGCCTGGTGATGGAACGCCCCTTGTCAAGAATACGGATTGTCATCTTTTCCCCGTGGATTGTCGGCAGAGTACTGGTACGCAGATCAACCTCGCGGCCCCTGTACTCCAACTGAATACGCCCGTCTTGCGGGATCCTGCGCTCGGAGATGTCCATGGATGAAAGGAGCTTTAGCCTGGATATGAGCGCAGGGTAGATGTCCGGGGATGGGTTATCGACGGTATGCAGCACGCCATCAATGCGATAACGCACGCGAACCGCATCCTGCTGCGGCTCTATGTGAATATCGCTGGCTCCCTCTTCAATGGCATTATGTATCAGTTCATCCGCCAGTTTAACCGCAGGGGAATCCAGCAGGTCCTCCTGAAGCCGCGGATCAAGCGCACCTTCAACTACTTTGTCGGCGGGGCGTGGCCTAAAGGCCTCCGATATGATCCGTTCCAGTGCCCGGCCTGTAACAATTACTGGTGTTACATTGCAGCCAAGCAAAAACGAAATGTCATTTATCTTGAAGACGTCGATCGGGTCGTCAATGGCTACCTTTATGACGTCATCGTCAGCAGAGATGGGTATGGCACGGTATTGCCGCGCCAGGTTTTCCGGAAGGAGCCTGGACGCCTCGTAATCGACCTCGAGCTGCGATTCAGGCAGGAAAGGAATGCCGGTCTGGTCCGCAACGGTGCGGGCGACATCCTCCTCAGTGACAAAACCGAGCGCGACGAGGGTCTCCCCCAGCCTGAGACCGGTGCTGGCCTTCTCCTCCATGGCCTGTTTCAGTTGTTCTTCCGTTATCAACCCTGCGGAGATGAGCATCTCCCCGAGGCGTCGAATGGCCAAGTTCTTCCCCCTGTTACGCCTGAACCCGGCGTCCGTTCTCACCGGGATTATCGTAAATCCGGGACATTATGTGTACTCCACGGCACCGAGGATAGTTCGCTGGGGACATGATGCGGGGGCTGTACTATAATGTTGTTATGGCCGTATTGGGTTTGATGGCGACATCCTTTCTCTTAAACCTGCCCATGGGGATCTGGAGAGGCAAAACCGGCAGGATCTCACCGCTCTGGCTGGTCGTCATGCACCTCATCGTGGTGGTGCTGATTTTAATGAGGCGTTTCCTTCACCTGAACCTCTTTTATATTCCGCTCAGCCTATCCGCAGGCATTTTGGCCCAGTTCATCGGTCGGCGTTTTGGGAGGAACGCCGGGGAAGCCGGGGGTTTGCAAAAAGACCTCGTATAAATATTGGGCTGGCCTCCCTCGAATGGGGTAGGCCAGCCCAATATTAGATAAGTTTCCTTCTCACGGATAAGCTTAGGGTTGGGCCGTCACAGACAGCACACGTAGCACCGGGCCGCGCATGTAAATACTGGCACCGCGGTGCTCCAGACCAGTAACCCGTACCCGTTTGCCAATGTTGGCTTCCAAGGCTTCCGCCACTTCGTCATTTACTGGGACGAGGACGTATACCTCCTTCTTGCCGGATGTCGTTACCTCCAACTCGAAGTGCCTGCCCTCGACTTGGTTGACGGTCAGGGTCCCCTCAAGCGCCTGCGGCACTTCCAGGAAACCGGCCATCTCCATCGCCCGGAACACCAGGGTTACCGCCTGAGCCCGCGTTGAACCATCCTTGGGCGCGAAAGATGCAGGGGTCAACCCCTGGACTAAACCCTTCTTCCGAGCCAGGGACACATAGCCTCTCGCCCATTCACTCACCTCTGCCGAATCGCCGAAGGCCAGATCGGCCCCATCGGATAACCCAACGGTTTTATCCAGGTCTAACGCCCGCACAACCAAGGCCGACATCTCTTCTCTGGTGACAGGATCATCCGGCCGGAAGCGTCCCTCGTTACCAAATACGAGGTCGTATTTAGCGGCTGTCTCAATATACGTGAATTGCCATGTGCCAGGAATGACATCGCTGAAAGTACTGTTAGCTGGCGTAATTTTTTCAACCTCACGACTTGGATCCTGCGCCAGCATCTCAACCAGTATCTTAGCCATTTCGGCTCGGGTAATTACCTTATCCGGAAGGAATCGGCCGTCCCCGGCCCCGGCCACCACGTGGCGGGCGGCCAGCAGTTCAGCCTCATCCCTGGCCCAGTGAGATTCGAGGTCGGCAAAGGTTGGTGAGTACGCCATGACCGCATAACGGCTGAAACCCTTCAGCTTGGCTTGCACAACACCGGTTGCGGGATCAACACGACCGCCGACATAGGTCCACTTGGCCGAATCCTTCTCATCCTGCCGGTAGAGGCCGAGCTTACGCGCATCGACCGCCCTCAGCTTCTCCTTGTCGTAGCGAATAGTTACCATGACCGGTTTCTGGAGCTTGGCTTCCCCGGTATCAAACTGGAATACCGGACTGAGGGGCACCAGCGAAGAAACGCCGGTCTTGGCCGCCTCGGCCAGCTTCTTGACGCTGAAGTTCGCATCCTTATCGAAGGCGCCGACCTCAAAGTTTATCTCGACCGCCCCGTCAAAGGCTTTGAGCGAGCCGCCCTTGGGGCCGATCTTATCTTCGACACGGTCTTCGCCGCCGGACTGGATGTCACCACCACCGGAACTCCCACCGCCGCCACCGCCAGTACTGCTCGGCTGCACATCAACGGTTGCGGTATCCCTGCCCAACTCTAGGCCGCCCAAGTTGCGGGCAACGGCAATCAGAGAATGGTTACCGCTAGACCTCGGGGTCCAAGTCACGCTTAAAGTCGGGCTGGCGTGTGCATGCGAGGTGGGGTTGTAAAATAGCCACTCATCGACATCGATTGTTGCCAGAGGCAAGCCATCAGTTGTGTCCTCATAAACATCAACATAGACCACCATCTCCGGCACCGGCACTGTTACGCTCACGCTTGAAGACCGGTTGACCCTAGCACTGCTGGGACCTGCAATGCTCACCACTGCGGGTGGTGTGGTTATAAGGGCCGCATAAGCATCAACACGCCCCCGCCCGGTGAAGCGATCCCAGCCCATCAGGTTCTCACTCTGCCCGGCGGCGATGTCCGTCTGGATGTCAACCGCCGAGGTGATGATGGCGGCCCCGATCTCATAGGCGCTGTAATCCTGATAGACCGCCTTGATGACTGCGGCAATGCCCGAAACCATGGGAGTGGCCATGGACGTGCCGGAGAAGTACCTGTAGTCCGGTTCTCCGACCGGAGAAATCTCATAAGTGCAATCTGGGAGACCGTTCGTGCAAACGCTTAGGACAAAATCCCCCGGGGCAACAACATCCAATTCCGGCCCGTAATTTGAACCCCAAAAGCCGTCTTCTCGGGCGCGCCTGTCAAGGTAATTCGACGCCCCAACCGTGAGTACCCCTGGCAGGGCGCCAGGGTAGTTTATGGCATCGGCGTCTTGATTACCTGCCGCACCCACGACCAGGATGTCGTTGGCCTGGGCATAGGCTATAGCAACCATCTCTATAAAACTAAATTCAACGGCGCCCAGGCTAAGGTTGATAATGTCCGCCCCATTGTCAACCGCATAACTAATCGCATTAACCAGGTTTTCCGTTGAAAAAGTATCCGTACCAATCCTGACGGGTAGGATATTGGCATAGACCATACCCGCCACCCCGGCCACCCCGAGGCCATTATTGGTTGCGGCAGCGATGATACCGGCAACGTGGGTACCGTGTCCTGTGGTGTCCATGGGGTCGTTATCCCCATCAGCAAAGTCATACCCGGGCAGAACGACACCGGCAAGGTCGGGGTGATTATAATCTACCCCCGAGTCAATGACGGCAACAACAACCGGGGTGTTGGGGTTTGGGACTCCGTAAACCGAATCATATACCGCTTCATGGACCGCAGGAAAACCGATCTTTCCCAACCCCCACTGCAAAGATCCCATGTTCCAATCGTTCACCGCACCGAATAACGGGTCATCAGGTAGGGATTTTAAGCGGCGAATACTATTCGGGCCCGCAGCCAAGACATTAGGATCCTTTTTCAGGTAAGCCAAGGCCTCTTCCACACTTAAACCTGGAGGCAATTTAAATTTATGTATACCTAGCTTGGGTTGTACAGTAGAGGACTTGACTGCACCGGCAGAATGAGCCGTTCTGACTTTGGCAGCAGTGGATACCCCCTGTTTGTATATAACGAGTACCTCTCCCGGGACATACGTCCCCGGTACTAGCCTAGATTCAACCTGTAGTGCATTGCCATCGGCCTTATTCGGAGAAGATAAGGCAAAACTTACCATACTATTAAAAAAGAATGATAATAATACTAAGCATACTCCAAATACCCTTATGCATCTTCGTCTCAAATCTTATTCACTCCTATTTTGACAAATTGCCATGACGGCATCTCCTCCAAGGAGCATTATGGACACCGTTGTATAATACTGCAAAACTTTCATATTTCTTTCCATAATAATCCCTTGCGCCCCTAAGAGCGGTGTCTGCGGGTCGAACAACTCACGAAGATAATCCCGGCGACCATGCAATATGCGGTGAATGACAGATGACAACCAGGTCGGCCTCGCAGTTACAGGTTAGCAACAATACCGGTTCGTCAAGCTGGCAAAAAGCTTTTCAGGGGCTCACTCTCGAAGTTAACTACTGCGTCCAAGTGAGTCGAGGAACCGGAGGCATGGATTAGCTTCAATTACCCTGGTGAAGGAGTAGCGCTCCGCCAAAACGTGCAAAGCCACCAGCAGAACGACGCTCAATATCACCCAGGAAAGCGGGGCCGTGGTAACCAGACCGGCCGCCAGCCCCACTCCGAGAGGGTTGGCCCCGGCATCGCCCATCATCACCCTGCCCTTCAAATCAAAGGGGAGGTATCCGGCAAGACTGCCCGCTAGCGGGGCTGTGAGGAGCGCAAAATTTGACCCCAGCCCCGAGGCCTTAGCGCCCAAGAGGCCTATCAGGGCCAGGAAGAAGAATGCCTTCCCCGCCCTCCCGGGACGGAGGTCCAGGAGGTTGAGGGTATTGGCTGTAAGCGGGACCAGCAACAGGGCCGCGACACCGCGTTCAGGTTCCCGGCCAAAGAACGGCGTGGCAAGCAGACCCCCGGCAATGGCCAGCGACAGGGCCTTGAAAGCGCCCGCCGTAACCCGGCCTTCCACAAGGGCCTTAAGATGCCCCCCGATCCCTTTGTCTTCCCCCGCGCCAGCGATGTCATCAAGCAGACCGCCCGCCATGGAGATCGCAAGAGCCGCCACCAGGGGTGAAAACAGGTCCGATCCAGCTGCGGAAGCGTTGGCAGGGGAAGCCCCGGATACGGGTAACAGGGTGTAAAACACCATACCTGTCAAGACAAAGGTCAGGCCACAGGAGAAAGGAATCAGTTCCCCTCGGTAGTTCCTGGCCACAAACCCCTTTTGAACAAAAAATAATTCAAACTTCGGGGCAAGAAGCCGGGATATGCCGAAGGCCAGCAAGGAAGAAAACACAACCAATAAC
>DYIG01000010.1:6506-16855 GCA_020723725.1 Thermaerobacter marianensis
AGCACCATCATGCCCCCCACGCCCCGTCTCTTCTGGCACGTAACGTCCTTTTCAGGAGCACGCCCATAACATCCCGCAATTGAAGCCCCCGGTGTATGAATCCGCGAGCATCCCTCCCTGTGAAGCGGTGCGACATCTGGACAGGGACCTCGCCGACCCGGAACCCCTGCAAGATGGCGTCCACAGTGAGGGCGACCTCAAACCCAAAGCGGTACTCGGGTCCGCCCCTTGGCATGCAGGCTGCCAAAACCTCGCGCCTTGCCGCCCTCTGCCCGCTCAGCGGCGCCTCCAGCGATGTGCCGGTCAGCAGCCGGACCCCATACCTGGCCGTCCCCACCGCAATCCCAAACCCGGACGGGGTCCGCCGCTTGGGGAATACCCCAATTGCCATATCAAGTTCCCCAGCCATTACGGGCTCCACCAACCGCACGGCCTCCGCTGCGGTCTCGCCCAGGTCTGCATCTAGTAAGACCACAATTTTACCCCTGGCTCTGTCCACCCCCTGATTCAGGGCATGCCCCTTGCCGCGGTTTCGCGTGAGCTGAATTACATCCACGCCAAACTGACGGCCCACACAAGCCGTATCATCCCGGGACCCGTCATCCACCAGGATAACTTCGTCTGCCATGCCGGTGTTGATCAAGGCAAACAGTGTTTTGCCTATGTGGTCCGCCTCATTGTAAGCGGGGATCACCACCGAAACGTGTGGTTTCATCGCTCAATTACACCTTTCTGTGGTGTCATCCCTTGAAGGGTATCCTTCAGCGGGCTTACCAGGGTTGGCAATAGTGACTGGGCGCCCTTTTTCACCCCATACTGCCCTGACGCGCCATTAAGAAGAACAACAAGCGCCACGGCCCCGGCCGGGTAATCCAGGTTGTCCACTGAAGAGATACCATAACGGTTGAAGAATCCATGCAGGGAACCGGGCGTACCGCTCGTTTCAGCCCCGACACAGATAACCCCTTCCCCGCATAATTTCAAATAACCCCCCCATGCCTCCTCAATTCTTGTCGTTTCGGACTTCGCTGAAGCAAGGAAAACTATGCTGTCAAATGGTTGCCGACTCCCATCAGGGTCGCTTGGGTTGAGCTTTCCCCCGGTCAGGGGTTCCGCGCCGGCTTGTCTCAAGACCTCCTCCACCAGATCCGCAGGACCCGCTGCACCCAGCGAGATAACCGCAACCCGGCGGCCTACAAGCCTGTCCTTAATAGCCAGGGGTGCGAGGGTCTCTGTCAGCTCAGCCTGCACCTGCAGCTCCTTCCGCAGTTCCTCCGCTCTGGCCTCTGCCCTCTGCTGTTTAGCCTTGAGGTTGAGAAACTCCCTCTCCAACTGGCTGACAATGGCTATTTCCTTCTCGGTAAACACCTGATGATCTGAGATCACCGTGCCTATGAGCATCCCGGTGCCAAGGGCCAGAAACAGCGCGATAATGGAAAACAAATGGAACCTAATATCTACCATGCTACAACCCCATTTTCATGTTGAGGTGGATCCACCATAGAGAGATCAGGAACCGCACCTGCGGGGCCAGTAAGCTGGCAATTACCAACGGGGCCAAGGCGGCCGCAACAAGATTAACAATGTATGCCCCTCGCAAGCGCCTGCGGTATAAAAGGCTGACACCACGAGCATCCACCAGCTTGGAACCTATCTTCAAACGAACCAGGAAGGTGCTGGCCATGCCCTGTCGGCCTTTTTCAAGGAAATCCACAAAGCTATTATGCGTGCCAACGGCAACGATCATTTCAGACCCAAGTTCGTAGGCAAGGAGCATCCCAAGGTCTTCACTTGTACCGGGCGCCTCAACTACATAAGCATGTAAACCAAGTCCCAGGATACGTGCAAGCCCTGGCGACCGTCCGCCGGGATAAGCATCCACTATAATCTCCCGCGCTGACTGAAGACTGTCGTCGCTGACACTGTCCATATCGCCCACCACCAAGTCCGGGCGCAAACCTATCTCTAAAAGGGCGTCTGCCCCCCCATCTACACCGATTAATACTGGTCGCATTTCAGCAATGTAACCGCGCAGGGAAACCAGGTCTTGCTTGAAATTCCGCCCACGGGCTACTACCAGGGCGTGCCTGCCTGCCAGGGCTGTTTTAATGGCAGGAGGGCGAAAACCCTTGATAAAGAACTCCTTCTCCCTCTCCACATACTCCAAGGTGTTATTCAGAAAGCCACGGAGTTCCCCGCTAAGATTCTGGTTCCATGCCTCTGACATGCGTTCTTCAATGACCCTCTTGTCGAGCCGGTAGCCCTTGGCAATGACTCGTCCAGCGGACCAAATCTCACCTTTCCTAATCTCCAGAGTAATCCCCTCGGTAATCTTCTCACCCTGCTCCATTTGCACCTCATCCACAACCGGGATCCCTGAATCAAGGAGGATACCCGGCCCGGAATTGGGATAACGCCCGCTAATGCTCCTCTTGAAATTGACCACCGCGCTAACCCGCCTTTCGATTAGCGAGCGCGCAGCCACCTCATCCAGGTCCGAGTGGTCTATTACCGCTATGTCACCGGGACGGAGGCGTTTGACTAGGTTTTTTGTCCTGGAGTCAACCCGGGCCAACCCCTGAATAGTGCCTGGAGATGACGACCACCTTGCGAAGACCTTCATCTGGTGCTCACCTGATTCCTATTATTGGCCTGTCGGGAAAATAAAAACCGCGCCCCAAACGGGACGCGGCAGTAAACAAGGTAAATTTTAATGATTATATTGCAAGATCCATACGAAGCCTATCGGCTATCATGGCAATAAATTCGGAGTTTGTGGGCTTACCCCGGTTGGAATTAATGGTGTTACCGAAGAGACGGCTCAGCATGTCAACGTTACCCCGATTCCAGGCCACTTCGATAGCATGCCTTATTGCCCGCTCCACCCGGCTGGGCGTGGTGTCGTATTTAGTGGCTATGGTGGGGTAAAGCTGTTTTGTGACCGCTCCTAAAATCTCTATATCGTTTACTACCATAACGATGGCGTCCCGCAGGTAAATGTATCCTCGTATATGTGCCGGAACCCCAATCTGATGAATCATGTTGGTGACATCAATATCGATATTGCGGGGCAATTTAACTGGTGCCAAAGGGCGGGAAACTTGTTTTTCGACGCCACCAACCATCTGTCTAATCCTGGCTCCTAAGATATCCAGGTTGAAGGGTTTTAAGATATAGTAATCTGCCCCGAGTTGAATCGCTCTTTTGGTTATGTTCTCCTGCCCAAACGCCGTAAGCACCATTACCTTGGGCCGTCGTTCTCCATGATAGCTGCTGAGCTTTTCCAGTACTCCTATCCCATCAAGGTGCGGCATGATTATGTCCAGAATCAAGACATCTGGACTGCCTCCCTCGATCATGTCGATCGCCTGACACCCATCGTGAGCTATGCCTGCCAGCTTCATATCTGGCTGGCTGCTTATATACTGCCCCAGTAACTCCACAAAATCACGGTTGTCGTCAGCAACCATCACGTCTATCGACGCTTTCTCAGCAAGTACCGCCAAAACCACATTCCCCCAACAGGGTCCGGACCCCTCATTACTGCAATTTTCATATTCGACCCACTAATTCTGTTTCCTCCCAATTTCCTGCAGACTTTTGATCGCAAGTTTCGTCAAAGGGTTCGATGTCAGTCTGACAGGCTCAGGATTGGTCATTTCACGAATCATCCAGTCCGCAAAGATACCATAACCCCTGGTAGGGTCATTTACAAATACATGGGTTATGGCCCCGATAAGACGCCCATCCTGGATCAAGGGACTGCCGCTCATTCCTTGTACTATGCCGCCTGCCTCTCTCAGCAGTCTGGGATCGGTTATCTTAACGATCATGCCTTTGTCCGATGGCGCGTTTTGATGGAAAACCCGTTCAATTTCGACATTGAATCTCTCAGGCACCTGTCCGTTAATAACTGTGAGCATCTCTGCGTGACCTTCGTGGATAATCCATTCGGGAGAGACGGGAATCGGCTTCATATCTCTAAAACGGTAGGAATTGATAATCTTGCCAAAGATACCGTAAGAGGTATTTTTTTCAACGGAACCGATCGGTCTGTCGACATCCATGAATATACCGAGTTTTTCCCCGGGGTTCCCCGGAGTGCCGGGCCGAATGCCCGAGATGTAAGCGTTGACAATAGTGCCCTCTTCAGGCGCCACTTTATCGCCGGAGGTATCAGTCACCAAATGCCCCAGAGCGCCGTAACGGCCTGTTTCAGTGTCAACAAAGGTAAGGGTCCCCACACCGGATACACCGTCGCGGATCCAGATGCCGATAAGATACCTCTGCTTCTCCTCGTCATAGGCTGGTTTCAATTCTTTGGTGAAAAACCTGCCTTGCCTTTGAACCCTCATTTCTATGGATACGTTCCTGCGGCCAGCTTCGGCAATCATTGCGCCAGCTTCCTCTTTTTCGGTCACCGGCCTGCCATTAATGGCCACAATCAGGTCCCCTTGCCTTATGCCGACCTCCCTGGCAGGGTAAATATCACCCTTTGAGGTTACAACCGGGGACTCACCTACTACCAATACACCTTGCGGGTGCACCATAACCCCTATCGAGTGACCTGCAGGAACCACTTCAACAGAGGGCCTGACATCTATTGCAACTCTGCGTACTGGTATTAGTCCCAAAAGCCTCATTTCGAGGTTGAAATGACCTGGCTGAAGTGACTCAACTGAAACAACCCCTTTTTTCAGCGGCCACCAGCTATCGCCCAGAAACCTGCCGTTTAACTTGAGTCCTTGACCCCCATCTCCCCGAACATAGAGCGTTAATGGGAGTTCCGGCTGCAGCTCCCTTACTTCACCCTCGACAAGTCGAATGTGATAAGGCAGGTAGGTCAGTTTCCTGAATTGGGGTGTTAACACCAGACTTAAGAGACAGAGACAAGAAAACAATATCAATAAGACACGCCGATTTATGCCGCGCACTGGTCATCACTCCCGTTCAGAAGCGCAAAGGAACATTCACCTCCGCGCTCGATAAGGTAACCGGGAGTTTAGACACGTATCCGAGGCAAATCTTCGCTATTAAGCCGATTTTGCTGTGGAAAGTATTTCGCGCGCGTGAGCCAAAGAAGCTGTGCCAGTGTCTGAGCCTGCCAGCATTCTGGCTATTTCCTTCGGACGGTCTTCTTCTGAGAGGAGCCTTACCGTAATATGGGTTCGCCCGTCACGTTCTTCCTTTTCTACGAAATAATGATTGGCCGCAAAGGCCGCAACCTGAGGCAAGTGAGTGACACAAAGGACCTGATGGCTCTTGGCCACCTCCCTGATTTTCTTTCCAACAGAAAGGCCGGCGCGCCCTCCGATACCTGAATCGATTTCGTCGAAAACAACTGTCGGCACGCCCCCCGTGCCGCAGAGGGCGGACTTGATGGCCAGCATTAACCGCGAAGCCTCCCCACCAGAAGCAATCTCGGCCAGTCTTCGCAGTGGCTCGCCGGTATTGGCGGAGAAAAGGAACTCCACACTATCGACATCGCTTAAGTCGACCTGGAACATGGCGCCGTCCATTCCAATATCCGCCAGGTGCCTCACAATCTGATCTTCCATGTGCCTGGCCGCCACTTTCCTTAGCTCTAATAGCCTGGATGCCGTCGCAACGAGGGTTTCTCGCAGACCAGGCTCCTGTTCATCGAGTCCAGCCACCCGGGCGGACAGCCCTTCGAGTTTTTGCATTTCGGCTGCCGCCTCTGCCCGGTAGGCCAAGACGTCAGCTATTGTGACACCGTATTTTCGCTTTAGCCCTTTGATGGATTCAAGGCGGGAATCAATCACTGACAATTCCTGAGGATCGAAAACAAGCCTCTCACGGTATTTCCTGAGATCCCTTGCCACATCCTCCACCTGAAAGGCCGCCGATTCCAACAGGCTCGCCAGCCCCTCCAATGATGAATCTATGGCGGACGCATGTCGCAATTCGCCCGCAGCCTGCGTCAATGCAGTCAATACCGCATGACAGCCGGGCAGCCCCTCGTAAAGACGGTCATACACCCCTGAAACCGCGCTCATCAGCTTTTCAGCGTTGACCAGAATCCGGCGACGTTCTGCAAGGGCATCTTCGTCCACGCCAGCCAGTTCAGCGCTGTCTATCTCCCTGACCTGGAATGCCAGCATATCAAGGCGCCTCAGCCGTTCCGCCTCTTCGCGCGCCAGTGTCTGGCGCTGCTTTTGGAGTTCCGCCAATTGCGTGGAAAGCCTTTCATACTCCCGCCGACAATCCTGAAGCTCTCTGCCGCCAAACAAATCCAGCAGAAGCAACTGTGAAGGGGGATCAAGGATCTCGGTATATGCGTGTTGCTCGTAAACCTCTATTAAGCCAGCACGAATTCGCTTTAACATTCCCACTGTGGCGTGCGAACCGTTTATCCTGCATGAACCACGGCCCGACCGGGAAATCTGCCGGGACACCACCAAGTTGTCCTCGGCCGGTATCCCCATGTCCACGAGTTGAGCCTGCACCGCCGGGAGTTCAGACACATCGAACAGGGCCTCGACACGAGCCACCTCGTCACCGGCACGTATCATGTCAGTTGAAGCACGATCTCCCAACACAAACCCGAGGGCGCCCAGGATTATGGATTTCCCTGCCCCGGTCTCGCCGGTAAGGGCGCAAAAACCCGGAGAAAAACGTATTCGTAGTGAGTCGATAAGGGCGAAAGAGGATATTCCCAGTTCTTTCAACATGGCACCACCCCATGTTTTACCCGAGTAGCTGCCTTAACCGTTCCAAAAATCCCTTAACCATCTCCTTCGGTTTGATAACCACGAACACGGTCCGCTCGCCGGCCAAGGTCCCTATTACTTCCTCCGCCTTGAGGTTATCTATGGCTTCTGCAACACTCTGCGCAGTAGCAGACAAGGTGTGAATTACGACTATGTTCTCGCTGGCATCATGGCTTATTACACATTCCCGCAGGATCCTCAAAAGACGTTCACTATGGGGGCCGTTTGTTTTCTCCTCGGGAAGGGCATACCGGTATCTACCGTCTCCCGTCGGCACCTTTACCAGGTGCATCTCTTTAATGTCCCGGGAGACGGTTGCCTGAGTTACGTTTATCCCTTCCCGGCGGAGCCTGTCCGCAAGGTCTTCCTGCGTCGAGATCTCCTGGGTCTTAATGATGTCTACTATCCGCAGCTGTCTCCGACTCTTAAGAGTCACCTGTTACCCCTCCACATGGGCCTCGCTGAGTTTGCGCCGGAGGACACCGTAGAAGTCCCAGCCTGGCCTGCGCATTAACCTGGTCTTTTCCCCGGCCAGCTTGACCTCAACACCATCGCCTTCCTCAATTATGCGTATCTCCTGACCATCCACGGTGACCACTGCCTTGCCATGCACGCGGATGACCTTCACCGTAAGGCGAGATTCCGCAGAGATCACTGTTGGCCGCGCGTAAAAGGTGTGGGCACAAATGGGCGTCACCACCATGACATCCAGTTCAGGGCTCACGATCGGACCACCCGCCGCCAGGGAATAGGCGGTGGAACCTGTGGGGGTGCTGGCTATCACGCCATCCGCCGGGTAGGCCCCGACAGACCGCCCGTTTACCCACACCGAAACCTCACCCAAACGAGCAATACCGCCACCAGTCGAAACCACAACATCATTTAGAGCCAGTACGGGCTGTTCCAAGCGCTGTGAGGCTCTCTCCCTGAGGATTCTGGCCTCCAGCATCACCCGATCATCGAATACATAACTCCCTTCCAGAAAAGCCGGGAGGTCGGAGAAAACGTTTTCCGCTTCCAGTTCCGTCAGGAAACCCAGACGGCCAAAATTCACGCCCAATATGGGAACAGAACCCCTTGCCAGGTTGCGGGCTGCCTTGAGTAAAGTCCCGTCTCCCCCCAGAACTATGGCGAATGACACACCGCTATCTTTCCATCGGTCAACCCTTAAGGACGAAGCGGGCATCTCATGCCCGAAGGCCCCCTCCAGGTCAGGCGGGACAAAAGCTTCCACACCCATTTCAGCCAGCCACGGCATAAGCCGCTTGACCAGTTGCATTACTGGGGCCTTTTCTGTATTGGGATATAAACCTACGCGCAAACCCTAAAATCCCCCTAGAGGCCCGGTGAAAGACGTACATTCATCAAACCGGCACATTTATCCCGCCGCGAGTATAATTCAAAAGCCCCCCGGCCAGCATGACGCCCACCTGACGCTCCGTGAGCCCGTGCTTTACCAGAAAACTACGACTCGCTGTAATGTCCGTGACAGTCAGGGTTTCCTCCCCGTTCTCAAGTGCGCGCCGGACACCCTGGATTTCCAGTTGATCGCCCTGGCTGATCCAATCGTAGTCCGCCTCATCCAGAAAGGTGAGAGGGAGGATTCCGAAATTGATCAGGTTGGCCCTGTGGATTCGGGCAAAGGATTTGGCCAGCACGGCCTTAACGCCAAGGTACATTGGCGCCAGGGCGGCGTGCTCCCTGCTCGACCCCTGTCCGTAGTTGTGCCCGCCAACGACAAACCCGCCTCCCGACTCACGAGCCCTTTTGGCGAAATCAGGGTCAACCCGTGAAAAGACATATTCCGAAATAGCCGGGATATTGGAACGCAGGGGGAGAATCTTGGCCCCGGCCGGCATGATGTGATCGGTGGTAATGTTGTCCCCGACTCTCAGCAACACCTTTCCAGTGACATCCTCGGAAAGGGGTTCACGCAACGGAAGCGGTTTTATATTGGGTCCCCGTACAATCTCAACCCCTTCCGGATCTGAGGCAGGCGGGATGATCATACTGTCATCAGCCATGAACGTCTCCGGCATTGAGATGACCGGGTAATCGCCTAGCTCCCTGGGATCAGTTATGACGCCCCTTATTGCACCGGCTGCCGCCACCTCGGGGCTGACCAGGTAAACCTTGGCGTTTGGCGTGCCCGACCTGCCCTCAAAGTTACGGTTGAAGGTTCTCAGCGATACACCGCCTGAGCGTGGGGCCTGGCCCATGCCGATGCATGGCCCGCATGACGGCTCCAACACCCTTGCTCCGGAGGCCAGGATATCGGCCAGGGCGCCATTGCTCGCCAACATCGTCAGCACCTGCTTCGACCCCGGCGAAACAACCAGACTGACCCTTGGGTGGACAACATGTCCCTTTAAAATACGGGCAACCCGCATCAGGTCAATATATGAAGAGTTGGTGCAACTCCCAATGGCGACTTGGTCAATGGGCGTACCTGCCAATTCCTTGACAAGAGCGATGTTATCCGGGCTGTGAGGCATGGCAGCCAGTGGTTCCAGTGAGTCAAGGTCAATTTCTATAACCTCATCGTAGTCCGCGCCGGGGTCCGCAGCCAGCGGCACCCAGTCACCCTCACGCCCCTGGGCCTTCAAAAACTCACGGGTTAACTCGTCGCTGGGGAAAACCGAGGTGGTGGCCCCGAGTTCAGCCCCCATATTGGTTATGGTTGCCCTCTCGGGAACCGTCAGCGACTGAACCCCTTCACCGCTGAATTCCAGTATCCAGCCCACTCCACCCTTGACACTCAATCTCCTGAGGATCTCCAGGATTATATCCTTTGACGATACCCAGGGCTTCAACCTGCCGCGAAGCCTGACATTCAATACGGATGGCATGTTCAAGTAGAATGGGCCGCCACCCATGGCAACGGCCACATCCAGGCCCCCGGCCCCGATGGCCAGCATTCCCATGCCCCCTGCGGTTGGGGTATGACTGTCCGACCCAAGCAAGGTCTGACCAGGAACGGCAAAACGTTCAAGGTGCACCTGGTGACAGATTCCGTTCCCGGGCCTGGAGAAGTAAATGCCGTATTTGGCGGCTATGCTCTGCAGAAAGGCGTGGTCATCCGCGTTCTCAAAGCCGGTTTGAAGCGTGTTGTGGTCAACGTAGCTGACAGATAGTTTCGTTCTGACCCTGGGGATACCCATCGCCTCGAACTGGAGGTAGGACATCGTTCCGGTTGCATCCTGCGTCAGGGTCTGGTCGATTCGGATCCCGATTTCAGCGCCCTTAACCATGTCACCCGAAACAAGGTGTGCGGCTAGTATCTTCTTAGCCAGATTCATAGTCATTACGGAAACCACCTCAGTTGTTATGTTAATTTACTAACATTCGAGCACTCCCGAAGGTAATATACCGCTTTCATGGCCATTTTGCATGTCCGCGCGGGGCGTTGCATAAGTCATAAATACGAAACAGTTCCTTCAATTCCCTGCAGGATGGCAACTCCCAATACAGAATTATTAGGGTTCGATCGACATTTCTTTCATAAAAGCTGCAAATTGGGGGGAACACAGGTGGAACCCGTGAAAATAAACCGTAATACCTGGATGTTCACACCCCTTCTGGTCATATTTTTCTTTATTGGCGCGGCCATTTTTGGCA